>NZ_JBHSBY010000009.1:0-52847 GCF_042650905.1 Pedobacter jamesrossensis
TTTTACGTGGAATGAGGTTGTAGTTTTTTCAGCCTGTTAGGTCACTAATGCTATTATTAAAGCTAATTCTGCTGTCTTAGGGTTAATTTATTCATAAAAATCAATATAAATGACAGCAACAGTAAGTAAACTAAGGGAATGAATGATTATGTTCTGTGAAGACACAGACCATGGAGCAGCTTAGATTTTAGATGTTTAAAACATCTTTCATATTGCGTCAATGGTAGGATTTCAAATCCGTCTGAAATTATAGCTAAGCTTAAGACATAAAGAGGTATTAAGTTTAAAAAGCCAACCCTTTTTTTGAATAAACCTGATTGCACGAAAATACTTTTTGTTTCTCTAACGTTAAAAATTCAGCACTAACAATTACAAAAAGATTGCAGGAAAAGCAGGACTGAAATTGCCGATTATTACTGAAATTGCTTTTCTAATTATTTAAGAGAAAGGCCTAATTTAAATAGAATTCAGTTTTTCTATTAAAAACTTAGAAACCTCGTTAAAATAGCGTTTTCTACCATAACCCATCACCCATTGAATGCCTTGAGTGGCATTTGTAATAAAAACTTCTTCTGCCTCTTTTAATATTTCTGGATTAATCTGCGCTTCAATTAACTCCATATCATTCATTTTGGCGAGCTGCATAATCGCTGTACGCATCACCCCACTCACGCATCCTTCGGTTAATGCAGGTGTATAAATCTGATTTTTGTAAACTACAAATACATTTGCACTGATACTTTCGCATAAAAAACCATGCTGATTTAAAATCATGGCTTCATCTAAACGGTTTTGGCTTTTAAAAATACCAGCCATTACATAAAGCAAGGCGTTAGCTGTTTTAAAATTAGCTAATTTGTTTACAGATTTAGTCATTTCATCGAAAACATCGATAATTAAACCCTTGGTATTTAATTCGTATTGATTAGTTTTTAAAGGAATTCCTTCTAAAACATAACCTGCTTTATTAATTTCCGGAGTATAAACGCCAGCTCCTTCACGATATACAGAAAGACGTAAACGGGCATTGCCATTCCATTTGTTGCGTTTGGCAAGTTCTGCAACTTTTTGGCGCAGAAAGTAATCATCCATTAAAGCATAACCTTCCATTTTTAAGGCTTTCATACCAGCTAATAGTCTATCGGCGTGTAAATCGGCAAACTGAAGTTTGCCATTCATTAAACGCATGCTTTCGAAAAGACCATCGCCAAATTTAAAACCGCGATTAGATGCCGTTAAAACCGGAGCATCAACAGCATGAAATTCATCATTAAATAAAAGGTATTGTTGAGACATATTTTAAGATGCAACGATATAATTTTCCCACTTAGTAAGTGCAGCTTTAAAATCTGGCGGCAATGGGGATTCGAAATGCATAAATTCTTTTGTTGTTGGATGTATAAAACCTAAACTTTGAGCGTGTAAAGCCTGACGTGGTAACAATTCAAAACAGTTATCTACAAACTGCTTGTACTTGTTAAACGTAGTTCCTTTTAAAATCTTATCGCCTCCATACATTGCATCATTAAATAATGGATGACCAATATGTTGCATGTGTGCTCTAATTTGATGTGTACGACCTGTTTCCAACTCGCAACTAATTAGCGTTACATAGCCTAAGCGTTTTAAAACTTTATAATGCGTTACAGACCATTTTCCTTTTTCTTCATCGTCATAAATATCCATTACACGACGGTCTTTTGCGCTCCGGCCAATATAACCAGTAACCGTGCCATCATTCTCAATATCGCCCCAAGCCAACGCAATATATTTTCTAGTAATGCTGTGATCGAAAAATTGCCTGGCCAAATGTGTTATCGATTTTTCGTTTTTACTAATCAATAGCAAACCCGAAGTATCTTTATCAATTCTATGCACCAGGCCCGGGCGACCATCGTTACCTGGTAACTGCGGGAGTTTCTCGAAATGAAAAGCCAAAGCATTTACCAAGGTACCTGTATAATTATTAAAACCTGGGTGTACAACCATTCCAGCTGCCTTATTTATAACAAGCAAATCGCTATCTTCATAAATAATATCTAAAGGTAAATCCTCTGGATAAACTTCTGTATCGCGTGGCGGATGAGGTAAAACAATCGAAATTTCGTCGAATGGTTTAACTTTGTAACTTGCTTTTATTTGCTTTTGATTAACTAAAACATTGCCAGCATCTATAGCATTTTGAATACGGTTACGGGAAGCATTTTCTACACGCACCATTAAAAATTTATCAATACGTAGCAAAGATTGCCCTTTATCGACAATAATTTTTAAATGTTCGTATAATTCCTGCTCTTCATTTTCCTGTAACTCGACCGCATTTTCCATTTTGCAAAAATAAACTTTTATGTTCAAGATTATTGATATGATTTTAGTTAAAAAAAACAGCCTACCTTTAGGTTTTAAATGACACGTCCCTAATTGATTAATTATGAAGAAAAATTACGCCTCTAAACTTGTTATGAGTTTATTTTTGATTGCATCTGCACAGATGGCAAGCGCACAACAAAACGTTGGTGATTTATTTAAATCTGGCCCAGCCGACGCAACGAAACTCATCAATGCTTATTTCGACCCGCTTTACAAAGGTTTAGGCGTTGGTTTGTCTGATGGCTGGACTAATACGGCTAAATCAAAAGGCTTTCTAAAATTTGAAGTTAGGGTTTCGGCATCTGCAGCACTTGTACCACAATCTGCCAGAAGTTATGATGTAAATACTTTAGGTTTAAATAATATCAGGCCAGCAGTTGGTGCATCATCTATTGGCCCTACCGCTTTCGGTAATGACCAAGAAGGCGGCAGAATGCAAATTTACTCGAGCAATGGTTTGCCTACAACTTCATTTTTTAATTTGCCTCAGGGTGTAGGTTTTCATTTAGTTCCCTCTGCACAAATTCAGGCAACCGTTGGCTTACCAAAAAATATAGATATTTCTTTGAGAGCAATGCCAAAAATTAAGTTAGGAGATGATTTAGGAAGTTTATCGATGATAGGTTTTGGCGCAAAAATAGAACTCCTACCACTATTTATGGGCAAATCAGATAAGTTTGTTCCTGTTGATATTGCTTTGGCCGGAGGATTTACTCAATATAAATATTCGCTGCCTCTGAATATTAATAACACTGCAAACTCTAATCAAGTTATTGATGCGAAATTTAATGGTATAAACATAGATGCAATTATCTCTAAAAAAATATTATTCTTTACCCCTTTTGCAAGCGTTGGTTATCAAACTTCTACAACGAATTTAAAAGCATTAGGTACCTATTCTTTTGATACAGGAAACGGAACCTCAATTTCTTACACAGACCCTGTTTCTGTAAAAAAGAAGGATATTGATGGTTTGAAAGCAAGTCTTGGTTTTCAATTAAAGTTTGGATTCTTCAAACTTTATGGTTCATACACTGCTGCAAAATATGATTTGTTTAACGTAGGAATTGGCTTGGGTATTGGGCAATAAAGTTAAAGCTGGGATTATTTCAAGAAACTGTTTTAAAATGATTTATAGATTTAATAAATGTTCGTGGGGACACGCACCTTGGCTATTGCCATGGAACGTGTCTCCACGTTCTATAAAGTAATTGGAGTTGAAATTTAAACAGTTTTTCTAAACAAAACCGTATATCTTCTTGCACAAAGCCCCTATTGTAAAATCTACATTACAATAGGGGCTATATATACTTTGATTGACAATAAAGACGGTTTTCTGTATTGCAATATTTTTAACGATTTCAATATTACAAAAACTACTTTATCTTTGTATAATTAAACACTAATAAATTAAGCCTCAAATGAAAAAAACGCACAATCTCCTCTTAAAGATAACTTTCATTAGCTTCTTAAAAAACTAAGACCCTAAAATCTCTGAATTATCAAGCATAGTTATTTTTTATACCAGCTTTTTCAATATGAAAACAGTTTGTATGATACAAAATTAATTTAATGTTAATTTTTCAAAAACAATACAACCAGTAGCGATATTGGAACACTATTTGCGCAATCACAATACCTAATCATTTACTCATGAAAAACTTTACACAAAATGTTAAAATTGTTTTAAACTTCTTCCCATATTTGGTACGGAAGATATACTTTAAGTAGTAATTACTAAAAAAACGTAAAAACACCTGCAAAAATGCAGGTGTTTTTTATTTTTACACGTGTTTGAAAATATATACAGTCCTGTACAGAAATTAGTAATTAAACCGTTTAATAATTTATTTGTGAAACGTGACGATTTAATAGATCCTTACATTTCGGGGAACAAATGGCGTAAATTAAAATATATCCTAGAAGAAGCCCAAAGCCAAAAAAAAACACACTTAGTTACTTTTGGTGGTGCATACTCTAATCACTTAGTGGCAACCGCCGCAGCTGCATCTCGTTCAGGACTAAAATCTACAGCCTTTGTTCGTGGCGAACAAGTTAATAACGAAATGCTTTTACTTTGTAAGCTTTTTGGAATGAACCTTTTATTTACCGATCGGGAAAGTTACAAAGATAAACCTGCTTTATTTAACCAGTACTTTCGAGAAAATAACGACACTTACTTTATTGATGAAGGCGGCGCATCCAATGAAGCTGTTATTGGCTGTGCAGAGATTATAGATGATTTGAAGGATACATATGACCATATATTTTGCGCAGCAGGAACAGGTACAACTGCTGCCGGATTGTTCAAAGGCATTCAAAAACATGGGTTAAAAACCAAACTTCATGTAATTCCAGTCTTAAAAAACGGCTCATTTATTAAAGATGAAATATTAAAATATTCTCCGAATGCCGATAATTTGATTTTACATCTCAATTATCATTTCGGTGGCTACGCAAAAACAACCCCAGAACTATTCGAGTTTATTAAATCATTTACCTCCAAAACAGGATTGCTTTTAGATCCTGTCTACACAGCAAAAATGTTTTATGCAATAGTTGATTTGCAGCAGAAAAATATATTAAATATAGACGATAAAATCTTAGCCTTACATACGGGCGGGCTACTTGGTATATTTGGCATGAAAGACAAATTTTAAATTACAGCAACTATAAAAACCATTTTTTAATTAGTGTCTTCAAACCCAAAAATGAGATCTATTAAGGCATTGCTACAAAGATTCTTCTTTAAAAGTTTTCCACATTAGTTAAGTCTAAAATGCAATTCTGTCTAAAATCATACTTTAAACTGTTTAAACCTATTTTTTGCCATTCGAGCGAAAAAAGTGCTTAAATTTTGATTTTAGGCACATTTTACTAAATTTGAAATATACCAATAACCAAATTTATGTACCAATTAACAGTACCTGCTAATCTAGTTAACGAGTCTTTAAACAAGCACATTTTAGCCGATGGCTTCGACCTTACTTACGATATGGAGAAGAGTAATGGCGCTTATATTTACGATTCGAAATACAATAGAACACTGCTCGATTTTTTCACTTGTTTTGCATCAGTTCCGCTTGGTTATAACCATCCAAAAATGGTTAATGATGAATCGTTTAAAAAGAATTTGTTACTGGCAGCAATGGCTAATCCTTCAAACTCTGATGTTTATACGCAACAGTACGCTCAATTTGTAGAAACGTTTTCTAAAGTTGGAATTCCTGATTATTTGCCTCATGCTTTCTTTATTGCAGGTGGCGCCTTAGCTGTAGAAAATGCAATTAAGGTTGCAATGGATTGGAAAGTTCAGAAAAACTTTACAAAGGGATATAAGGAAGAAAAAGGTTTTAAAGTTTTACATTTCGAAAAAGCATTTCATGGCCGTACAGGTTATACTCTAAGCTTAACCAATACCTTACCCGATAAAACTAAATGGTTTGCAAAATTCGATTGGCCAAGAGTTAGTATTCCTGAAGTTAAATTTCCATTATCTGGTGCAAATTTAGATAGAGCTATAAATACCGAAGAAATATCTATTGCACAGGTAAAAAAGGCTTTTGCAGAAAATAAAGATGATATCTGTGCCATAATTATCGAACCAATACAATCTGAAGGTGGCGATAACCACTTGAGAGAAGAATTTTTAATCCAATTAAAAGCAATTGCTGATGAAAACGATGCGTTTTTAATTTACGATGAAGTACAAACTGGTGTTGGCTTAACAGGTAAGTTTTGGTGTCATCAGCACTTTAGCGAAAAAGCCCAACCAGATATTGTAGCTTTTGGCAAAAAAATGCAAGTTTGTGGCATATTGGTTGGCAATAAGGTTAACGAAATAGAAACCAATGTATTTAAAGTGCCTAGCAGAATAAATTCTACCTGGGGTGGTAATTTGGTTGATATGGTGCGTTCCACACAAATTCTTCAAATTGTAGAAGAAGATAAACTTTGCGATAATGCAACTCAAATTGGCAATTATTTGAAAGAAAATTTAGAAAAATTCGCTCAAAAATTTGATAAAATCACTAATGTTCGTGGCCGTGGGTTATTGTGTTCTTTCGACTTTCCAAATAAGGAAATGCGAAATGCATTTATTGCCAAAGGATTGGAAAATAACGTTATGTTTTTAGGTTGCGGCAACCAAACCATTCGCTTCCGCCCAGCCCTTTGCATAGAGCAAAAACATATTGACGAAGGATTGACGGTAATGGAAAAAATATTGCCTTTATTGTAGGCATGAATAAAAAAACAGTTTCCTACGTACTTACATTCGGGATTTTAATATTAGTTGGTTTTATCATTAAAGGCACTTTTAATCAGCCAGGCATAGAAGATATGAAAGCTGGCTTTAAAGAAATTGCGAAATATAGAAACGAGAATAACACTGGTCCTGTTCAACGGGTTTATATAATTACGGTTAAAGATTCTGTTTGGAAAGAAATGGAAGACTATGGCAATTTTATGCCACATACAAAATATGGAAACACAAAAGTTTACTTCTTTATGGAAAGTGCAAATGTGCCAAAGCAATTGCAACCTGGAGCAGTAAACTTTGATGTATCTTTCAACAAGTCTTGTTTAGCCTTATACGAAAAAAGTGCGATGAGCCAGGTAGCGTTTAATAAGCACCCATTTAATTAAGATAAGTTAAATAATTCACAAGATTAATATTTGAAAATGAGCGGTTCTGTATTATATCGCATTTTTAGTCCTGCTCATACATTACAAGTCCCGATGAAACCTGTGCTAAAGGAAAGCATACCCAAGCAACAACATTACCAATGCTAAAATCGGGAACTTTCCATTTTTATCAGGTTTATTTACAAAGGCATTTCGCCTGAAGCAAACCGTTATTTATAAACCTGATTGCAGCGACAGCCTCCGATTTTTCATCGGAGCTACAGCAAAAAGCAGGACTTAATTTGCCACAAGCAACTGACGTTCTTTTCCAAGAAACATTGGCATTTAATTTTAAAACTTACGAAGTTTCCAAATGCTGTTTCTCTCCAAAATCGTAAGTTTTTCTAATTAAACAAAAGCAGAAAAGCCAGTTATAGCCCGACCAACAATTAATGTATTAATTTCTTTAGTTCCTTCGTACGAGTAAATTGCCTCTGCATCGGCAACGAAACGAGCTACATTATACTCTAGCAAAATTCCATTCCCACCCATAACTTCGCGGGCTTTACTAACCACATCTCTGGTTCTTAAAGAACAAAATACTTTCGCTAACGAAGCGTGTTCATCTTTCAAAAGCCCTTGATCTTGAAGTTGAGATAACCGAAAACATAAAGTTTGCATGGCCGTTAGGTTAGAAAGCATTTCGACCAAATGATTTTGAATAAGCTGGAATGAAGCAATAGGTTTTCCAAATTGTTTTCTGGTTCGGGTATAATCCAAAGCGTTTTCGTAGGCACCACGGGCACACCCAACCGCTTGCCAGGCAACGCCAGCTCTTGTCATTTGCAAAACTTTGGCAGTATCTTTAAAAGAGTTTGCATTTTGTAAACGGTCTACTTCTTCTACTTCGCAATTGGTTAAAGTAATTATTCCATTTTGAACAATGCGAAGCGCCATTTTATCTTTCATTTTTTCGACAGCAAAACCCGGATTATCCTTTTTAACAATGAAGCCTTTAACCTCATTATCGGCTTCATCTCTGGCCCAAATAATTAATATATCGGCAAAAGTTGCGTTACCAATCCATTTCTTTTGTCCATTTAAAACCCACTTATCGCCAACTCTCTTGCAAGTTGTGGTTAAGCCACCAGCGGCAGCAGAGCCAACTTCGGGCTCGGTTAAACCAAAGGCACCAATAACTTTAAATTTTTGCATTTGTGGGAGCCATTGTTGCTTCTGTTCTTCTGAACCACAAAGGTAAATTGAGCCCATTGCCAAACCGCTTTGAACGCCAAAAAATGTTGAAATTGAGGTGTCGATCCTAGCCATTTCCATAGCTAATATACCTTCCATTAAGTTAGATTTCCCTGGGCAACCGTAACCTTTGTAAGTTAATCCGCAAATGTTAAGCTCGGCAAGTTTTGGAATAATTTCGAAAGGAAATTCAGCTCTGTTCCAATATTCGTTAACAATTGGTTTTACTTCAGCTTCTAAAAAAGCCCGCACTTTTAATTGTAAAGCTCGGTCTTCGTCTTTTAAAGCTTCATCGCCTAAATGATAAAAATCACCTTCAATTGGTGGTAATTCTTTTTTCCTTTTAGAGCCGCCCATCATTTTCATCATACCTTGAATCTGCTTTTCATCAAGACTGGAAATGGTTTCTACCATTTTAGGAAGATCTACTTTTTTTGATAAAGCTTCTAACTTATCAAAATCTACATGCTTAAAAAGATTATATGCGTTTTTTATTGAAGAAAATATGTTCGCCATTATTATTCGTTTTTGGAATAACAAACGAGTGGCCATTTTGTTGGTGTCAGAAAAATATCAGTCTTACCTAAAGTTACTTAATTCAATAAAAATTCTTTCTCCCGGAAAAAATTTAAACGGTATTAACTAAATTGAAATAAGTATAAATACGTACCTTCGCTCAACAAAATTTAAATTAATGCTCAGAAAATTATTTTGTAAACACAATTACATTCAGTCAAACAAACCTAAAATCAAAGTCGGACAAGGAAAGCATGGAGCTTTGACATTAACCATCTATACATGTGATAAATGCAAAAAGAAAACTAAGAAGGCAACATAATTACTTCAAATCGAACAAATTATCTACGCCTAGCAATTTTCTGGAAGTAAAACCTTCTCCGAAAGTTGCGCCGATGCTTTTACCAAACTCTCTTGAGCGACCAATTACACTTTCGAAAAATTCTGGTGACGAAATATAGGTATCCAAACCATCAACATCTGGATTGTAAAATTGCGTTTTAAATGCTTTTATCGATGCAATTTTTGCGTCCATAAAATCAGTTGTGTCAACAATAATATCTGGTCTTAAGTATCTATCCTGAATGTATTGCAACAACAATCTTGGGCGATGGGCTTGTTGGTTTTTTCCGTTCACCTCTGTTTCTATTTTAGGTAAACCTGATAAAAAAACCGAGTCATAAACTAAATCTCCAGCCCTTCCGTGGTCCGGATGGCGGTCTTCTAATGCATTACTTAAAATAATTTCTGGTTGATATTTCCGGATAACTTTAATAACTTCCAAACGATGAAATTCATCGTTCTGAAAAAAACCATCTCTAAATCTTAAATTTTCACGAGCATGTAAACCTAATATTTTTGCCGAATCTGCGGCCTCTTCATCACGTGTTTCTGCTGTTCCTCTTGTACCTAATTCGCCTCTTGTTAAATCTACTATTCCAACTTTTTTTCCTAGTGCAATATGCTTTAAAATAGTTCCTGAACAGCAAAGTTCGGCATCATCAGGATGAACGGCTATAACTAATATATCTAATTTCATTAATTTTATTTGTTGTTATTATCCAGCAATCGCTGAATCTTCTTCTTAACTTTTGAACTCAATGGTTTTGTAAATGGGTAGAAATAATCTTCCAGCTCACCTTTTCTATTTATCAGATATTTATGAAAATTCCATCTTGGCGATGAACTTAATTTTGTGTTCAATTTCTTGTCGCTTAAAAACTGATACAAGGGATGAGCATGTGCTCCACGCACCATAATTTTATCGAAAACAGGAAATTTTACACCATGATTTATTTCGCAAAAACTAGCAATTTCATTACCATTTAAAGGCTCTTGTTTCCCAAAATCATTTGTTGGAAAACCCAGAATCTCAAAATCCGGATTATTAATTTCGTCTTTTAATTGTTGCAATTCAGTAAGCTGAGGGGTGAAACCACACTCAGATGCTGTATTTACAATTAAAACAACCTTGTTTCTGTAGGCTGAAAGCGGTTGATCTTCACCTGTAATCTTCTTCACTTTGAATGAATAGATATTCGGAATATTTTCCTTCATTTATGATGATTATTGATAGAATCCTGAAGAGCGTATAATGGCTTCAATATCTCTGTCTTCGTCTACGCTGTATGTGCTTTTTAAATTATGTCCAACTACCCGGGCAATAATTTGGTAAGAAAAGGCAGCGAAACCTCCTTTTGTTTGCTTTACAATATCGTAAGTTGTACGGCCAACTTCACGATCTATTAATTTTGTTAATATCTGTCCTTGCGTTATGGTTAACTCTTTAATCTCCCGGTTAAACATCTCCTTAATTTCTTTATCACATTGCTTGACTAAAGCCTTTTGTTCTTTCTTTTCGGGTGCCGTTACTAAATCACGTTCTAATTGTTCGTATCTGCGTTTAGCAAAAAGTGCATAAGGCATAACCTTTAATACGTTGTAGCGCAAGCGATTAAAAGCAGCTCTTTCTTGTGGTGTTCTAAAAATACGGGCAGCAATAATAGGCACATCATTAAGCTGTATCCATGGAATCATGATACCGTTGTCGTTAGTAGAACCAACCCTAATGGTATCGGTTTTGCCTGTTTTCGGAAAAACAGGAGCAGTATATTCCTGAGCTTTTAGCGAAACACTAAAAATCATGACAATAAATAGAATGATTAGCTCTTTAAATTTCATAAATTTATACCTCAACAAAGTTAGGTGTTATTTCATATATTAGAAGTTTTATAAAACTAATATAAGTTTTATTGAATAATAAGACGCAATTTTTTACGCAAAAAGTACAAATGAAAACAGAGTTAGTGATTGATTTAGAGGCAGAGAAACAAGAAATATTAAAACGATATAGGGCTTTGCTCCGGGCAAGTAAATCTACTTTGCAAAAGGGAGATAAAAAAGAAATTAGAAAAGCTTTCGATATGGCACTCGAAAGCCATAAAGACATGCGCCGTAAATCTGGCGAACCATATATTTATCACCCAATTGCTGTAGCTCAAATCGCTGCAGAGGAAATTGGTTTAGGTACAACTTCTATTGTATGTGCTTTATTGCATGATGTAGTTGAAGATACGGACATTACACTAGAAGATATTGAACGTGAATTTGGCAAAAAGACCGCAAAAATTATTGATGGTTTAACCAAAATATCGGGCGTTTTCGATACAAATAGTTCTTTACAGGCCGAGAATTTCCGTAAAATGCTGCTAACGCTGGCAGATGATGTTCGCGTAATTTTGATTAAGCTGGCAGATAGATTGCACAATATGCGAACGATGGATTTTATGCCTCGCCATAAGCAGCTTAAAATCGCATCCGAAACAATTTATTTATACGCACCACTTGCGCACCGCCTTGGTTTATATGCTATAAAATCGGAGTTGGAAGATCTTTCCATGAAATATCTTGAACCTGAAACTTATAAATTTATCGCCAAAAAATTAAATGAGAAGAAGGCAGAGCGAAACCTATTTATTAAAAAATTCGTAGAACCGATTGATGAAATTGTACATGAGCAAGGTTTAGTTGCCGATGTTTATGGTCGCCCAAAATCTATTCATTCTATCTGGAATAAAATGAAAAAGAAAAACATTCCTTTCGAAGAGGTTTACGATCTTTTTGCCATCAGAATTATTTTAGATAGTGCTTATGAAAATGAAAAAGCAGATTGCTGGAAAGCTTATTCGATTGTTACAGATTTATATCGCCCAAATCCTGATCGTTTACGCGATTGGGTTTCATCTCCAAAAGGAAACGGATATGAGAGTTTGCACACAACAGTAATGGGTCCACGCGGCCAATGGGTTGAGGTACAAATTCGTACCCAACGAATGAACGAAATTGCCGAAAAAGGTTTTGCCGCACATTGGAAATATAAAGAATCTAGTAATGATAATGGCTTGGATCAGTGGATTCAAAAAGTTAGGGAAATGCTGAACAACCCGGAAGCCAACGCTTTAGATTTTCTGGATGATTTTAAAATGAACCTTTTCTCTGATGAAATTTTCATTTTCACGCCAAAAGGTGCCTTAATACAATTACCACTGGGCGCAACTGCATTAGATTTTGCTTTCGAAATCCACACCGATGTTGGTGCAACTTGTATTGGCGCAAAAGTAAACCATAAACTGGTTCCGATTTCTTACAAACTGCAAAACGGCGATCAGGTTGAAATTATAACATCGAGCAAGCAAACACCAAAAGAAGATTGGTTAAACGTTGTAGTTACAGCAAAAGCCAAATCAAAAATAAAATCATCATTAAAAGAAGAAAAAAGAAAGATTGCCGAAGCTGGAAAGGAAATTTTAGAGCGAAAATTAAAATCACTTAAAATTACTTATAACACCGATAATCTTCAAAAAATAAGCTACTTCTTCAAACTTCCATCAACACAAGAGCTTTTTGTAAATGTTGCCTTAGGCAAAATAGAACTTAAAGATATTAAGGAATATTTGTCGAGTGAAAAAGAGGTAGAAACCCGCGGCCCTGAACGACCTGAAAACCTAACGGTTGATATGGTTAAAACAAAAATGAAGGGTTCGGAGAATGATATTTTGTTAATTGGCGAAGACCTGCAAAAGATAGATTACACTTTAGCCGCATGTTGTAACCCAATACCTGGCGATGATGTTTTCGGTTTTGTTACCGTTAGCGAAGGCATAAAAATTCACAGAACGAACTGCCCGAATGCAGCACAATTAATGTCGAATTATGGCTATAGAATTGTTAAAGCAAAATGGAACAAACAACAAGAACTAACCTTTTTAACAGGCTTACGCATTGTCGGCATTGATGATGTCGGCTTAATAAATAACATTACAAGGGTTATCTCTACCGATTTTAAAGTTAATATGCGTTCGATAACGGTTGATACAAATGAAGGGATTTTTGATGGCTCAATAATGATTTTCGTAAACGACACCGAGCATCTCGAAAATTTGATTAAAAATTTAATGGAAGTCAAAGGTGTTACAGGCGTTACCAGATTCGATGCCTAAATGGTTTATGGGATTAGAATTTGCTTTGCATAATGGTTTAATCTGCCAAATATTTAATGTAGGGATTTATGTTCGCGCTCAGACTAGTAACTGATAACTCGGAACACGCAACCTTTAACACGCATTATTACAACATTTCAACAATAGAAAGTTATAACAATCCAACAATTTAACTACCTTTGAACGGAGTTTAAAAACTATGTCAGAACAAAAAACAAATGAGCTTGTTCGCAAGATTTTTGAAGCTTATTTAGAGAACAAAAATCTTCGCAAAACACCTGAGCGTTTCGCAATATTGGAAGAAATATATTCAAGAAACGACCATTTTGATGTAGAAACCCTCTACATTCACATGAAAAACCAAAAGTATCGTGTAAGTCGTGCTACAGTTTATAACACTTTAGAACTTTTAGTTTCCTGCGATTTGGTTACCAAACATCAGTTTGGTAAAAACATGGCTCAATTCGAAAAATCTTATGGTTATCGTCAACACGATCACGTTATCTGTATCGAATGCAGTAAAGTTGTAGAATTTTGCGACCCAAGAATTCATCAAATTCAAACTATGGTTGGCGATTTGCTGAAATTCGATGTAAAACACCATTCACTTAATCTTTATGGTTTCTGCTCAGATTGCAGCATGGCCAGAAAAGTTAATGAAACGGCAATAGCCAAAGCAGAACAAAATTAAAACAATTCACTAAAATAAAACCAGCTTAAATTTTTAATAATGACGCAAGTAGATGTACTTCTCGGCCTGCAATGGGGCGACGAAGGAAAGGGAAAAATCGTTGATGTACTAAGTCCAAAATATGATCTTATTGCCCGTTTTCAGGGTGGCCCAAATGCCGGACATACTTTAGAATTCGATGGTAAAAAATTCGTTTTAAATACCATCCCATCAGGAATTTTCAACGAAAAAACCATGAACCTAATCGGAAATGGTGTAGTTATCGATCCTATCATTTTAAAAAGAGAGCTAGATAATCTAAAAAAAGCTGGTCACGATCCAGTTGCCCAAGGCAAGTTGGTTATTGCCCGTAAAGCACACTTAATTTTACCAACGCACCAGTTGTTAGATGCTGCTAACGAAGCACGCATGGGTAAAAACAAGATTGGTTCTACTTTAAAAGGTATTGGCCCAACTTACATGGATAAAACCGGTCGTAATGGCTTACGCGTTGGCGATACCACACTTCCTGATTTTAAAGAGCGTTATCAAAAATTAGTTGAAAAACACACCGAAATTCTTTCTCATTACGAAGGATTTGAGTATGAGTTAGCGGAAAAAGAAGCTTCATTCTTCGAGGCTATCGAATTCTTAAAATCAATCCCGCACGTAGATAGTGAGCATTTTGTAAACGGTTATTTAAAAGAAGGCAAAGCTGTTTTAGCAGAAGGCGCACAAGGAACTTTATTAGATGTTGATTTTGGTTCATATCCTTTTGTAACGTCGAGCAATACTACAACTGCCGGTGCTTGTACCGGTTTAGGTATTGCGCCTAACAAAATTGGTGCTGTTTATGGCATTTTCAAAGCTTACTGTACAAGAGTTGGCGGTGGCCCATTTCCAACTGAGTTAGATAACGAAATTGGCGAAAATCTTCGTGCTTTAGGTCACGAATTTGGTGCAACTACAGGCCGTGCCCGTCGTTGTGGATGGATTGACTTACCAGCATTAAAGTATGCCATCATGTTAAACGGCGTTACCGAATTAATTATGATGAAAGCGGATGTTTTGGATACATTCGATACAATTTACGCTTGTACGCACTACGAATATAATGGCGAAACGATAGATTATATGCCATACGACATTATCTCTATCGAACCAAAACCAGTACTAAAAGCTATTGATGGTTGGGCAACTGATGTCACTAAAATTACTTCTGTTGATGAAATTCCGGCGAAATTGAATGATTATATCGCATTCTTAGAAAAAGAATTACTAGTTCCAATCAAATTCCTTTCAGTAGGACCAGATAGAGCACAAACTTTAGAGTTATAATTGTCATATTGAGATAGACAAGAAAAAGCAATCCATTAATTTGGGTTGCTTTTTTATTTTTGGAGCAATGCCTCTACAATTATTAAACTTCAGTCCCGCCAATACTTCAAGGCCCAAAAAAGATGCTGCAATATTAAAGATTGTGCAGCCGGATGCTTTCCACTTATGTCGGGTTTAGTTACCTTTGCCGCAGCTTGAAAAACCAAACGAACATTTCTGCATTTAAAAACAAAGCATTAAACTGGGCAAACCAATTCGATGTGTGTTGCTTTTTAGATTCAAATCAATATAAAGACAATTATTCTGAATACGATTTTATATTAGCCGTTGGTGCAAAAGAAGAATTAAATTCATCAAAAGGAAATGCATTTGCCGAGTTAAAATCATTCTACGAAAAACATAAACAGTGGCTTTTTGGCTTTCTAAGCTACGATTTAAAAAATGAAATTGAAGTCCTAAAATCTGAAAATCCAGATTACCTAAATTTTCCCGAGCTTTACTTTTTTATTCCACAATACCTTATCGCCAGTAAAAATGGAACAATAGAAATTCTGTTAGGTGATAAATATATTTTAGATGAGATTGCTAAATTTGCTTCCTCAATACCAGATAACAAAGCCACTAACATTTCTGCGAAACTTTCAAGAGCAGAATATTTAAGCAAGGTAAATTCATTAAAAGAGCACATAATTCGTGGTGATATTTACGAGGTAAATTTTTGTCAGGAATTTTTCGCAGAAAATGCATCAATTAATCCTGTTCAAACTTTCGAATTACTAAATGAGGTTTCCCCTACTCCATTTGCAGGGTATTTCAAAATTTATAAAAAATATATCTTATCTGCCACACCAGAAAGATTTTTATGCAAACGCGGACAAAGATTAATTTCTCAACCAATAAAAGGAACTGCAAGAAGAAGTGATGACGCTGTAGAGGATGAACAAATCAAAATGCGTTTAAAAAACGATACTAAAGAGCAAGCCGAAAACGTAATGATTGTCGATTTAGTTCGCCATGATTTGACAAAATCTGCTGTAAAAGGAAGCGTAAAAGTTGATGAGCTTTTTGGAATTTACACTTTCCCCCAGGTTCATCAAATGATATCAACCATTAGCTGCAATTTAAATCCTGATATTCATTTTATTGATGCCGTAAAAAACACTTTCCCAATGGGCTCCATGACTGGTGCACCAAAAGTTAAGGCTATGCAGTTAATCGAAAAATACGAAGTTACTAAACGAGGTGTTTACTCAGGCTCGTTTGGTTGCATAAACCCAAATGGCGATTTCGACTTTAATGTAATCATTAGAAGCATTCTCTACAATGATGAATCGAAATACCTATCCTTTCAGGTTGGTGGAGCTATAACGTACCAAAGCAATGCAAAACTTGAATACGAAGAATGTTTGCTTAAAGCAAGCGCAATTATGAAAGTCTTATCAACAAACTAGTTTAATTGCTCAATAGCTTCTTTACAATCATCGAAAAAGATATTTTACCACAAGTTCATCTCAACATTAAGATTTCTTTATTGTTCGCAACAACGACCGCTTATGTAAATCGCCTAACATTTACCAACAAAAAAAGGTGCAAAGTTTAAGCAATATGCAAAAACCTTACACCTTTAACCTAATGCCTTAAAGCTTATTTTTTATAATATTGCTGTGCTTCTGGTAAATATTTTTGTATCTGAGCAATACGAGTCGCATCACTTGGGTGTGTACTTAAAAATTCTGCTGGTTTTTGTGCGCCAGCTGATGCAGCCGACATTCTATTCCAGAAACTTGTAGCGCTTTGAGGGTTAAAACCTGCCATCGCCATAAAAATCAAACCTAATCTATCGGCTTCTAATTCCTGATTACGACTGAATTTTAACATAGCAACTGGTGTTCCAACACCATAAAGTGTATTAAAAATCGACTGTGTTTTAGGGTTTTTAGATAATGCGACCCCTGCTGCTGCTCCAACTCCTTGCGCAACCATTTCTTGTGACATACGTTCTGCTGAGTGGCCTGCGATAGCGTGAGCAATCTCATGCCCCATTACAGTTGCTAAACCAGCATCATCTTGTGTAACTGGCAAAATACCTGTATAAACAACAATTTTACCACCTGGCATACACCATGCATTTTTTTCATTGTTTTGTACAACATTAACTTCCCACTGATAATCTGCAATTAAATTACCATAATTATTGCTGTTCATATACGATTTTACGGCAGTAATCAATCTACTTCCAATTGTTTTTACTTTTAAAGCCTGCGCATTAGAAGCTGGCAATACCGTTGTTTTATTTTCGGTTAAGAATGTACTATATGCTTGGAAAGCCATTGGTAAAACCTGATCGTTACTCACCAAATCAAAGCGACTACGACCAGTTAAAGGCACTGTAGAGCAAGAATTGAATAATAAAACACCTGCAATGCTAGCTGCTAAGAATAATTTTTTCATAAAATTTTGTCGTTAATGATATTAATTACATATAGGTAATCTCCTTACAAACAGGAATTACGCAAATAAGTTTTAAAGAATGTGTTTGTTAATTAATTAGTTTTTTTCTTAAACAGATACACTTTCGATTCTTTGCCTTTCAGCAATCTTTCGAGGTTTTTTTGGTGCGTTACTAAAATTAAAATACAAACCACCATACCGTAAAGCACTTCAGATTTTATTGATACCTGAAAAAGAAATACGATACTTAGCGGAAAGGTAAATCCAGCACATATCGAACTCAGGGAAACATATTTAGTTAAAAGTAAAATAACCACAAAAACCAGAACACAAAGCATAGATGCCTCGAAGTGAACTGCCAAAATCATTCCAAAAAGTGTAGCTACACCTTTACCGCCCCTAAAACCTGCAAAAATCGGAAACAAATGCCCCAAAACAGCCGTTACACCCAATGCGAGTTGATAATTTACAAATTGAGCAGAATTTTGCGGTCCAGTAACAGACATTCCGATTAAATAAGCCAGATTTGTTGCAGTATAGCCCTTTGCAATATCAATAACCATTACAGCTATACCAGCTTTTTTACCTAAAACACGAAAAGTATTAGTAGCTCCAGCGTTACCACTTCCGTATTCTCTTACATCAATACCATAAAAAGCCTGCCCAAGCCATACCGCCGTTGGAATAGAACCAAAGAGATAAGCAAAAAATAAGGCTGTGAGAGAATAAACCGTAACCATAGCCTACAATGATACAAAAAATAAGCTTTCAATTATATATGAAATCACAGATTAATATGCTTTTAAACTCATATCAAGGCTTTTCACAGAGTGTGTAAGCGCTCCCATAGAAATATAATCTACACCACAAGCAGCATAATCTGCAACATTTTCTTCAACTATGCCACCCGATGCTTCAGTAATAAAACGACCATTAATTAATTGAACTGCAGCTCTTAAATCGGCATAATTAAAATTATCTAGCATAATTCTATCTGCCCCACCTGCAGCAATAACTTGTTCCAATTCCCCAATATTCCTCACTTCAATTTCAATCTGTAGCGATTTATTTTTTTTAGCAAGATACTTACGTGCGGCATTAAGGGCATTGCTAATACCACCAGCGTAATCAACATGATTATCTTTTATTAAAATCATATCATATAAGCCAATTCTATGGTTTACACCTCCGCCAATTCTAACTGCCCATTTTTCTAAATAACGCAATCCAGGTGTTGTTTTGCGTGTATCTAACAACTTGGTTTTTGTACCTTTCAATAAAGAAACAATTCGATTAGTTTTAGTTGCAATTCCACTCATACGTTGCATACAGTTTAAAACCAACCGTTCTGCTATTAAAATTGAATGCGTACTACCAGATACAGTTAGAGCAATATCTCCTACAGAAACTTCTGCACCATCATTAATTAAAACCTCTACCTGTAATGATGAGTCGACTTCAGCAAATATTTCGAGCGCCATCTCAATACCTGCTAATATTCCATTTTCTTTAACGATGAGTTTAGCCTTACCTTGGGTTTCTTCGGGAATGGTTGATAATGAGGTATGATCTCCATCGCCAACATCTTCGGCAAGAGCATTTTTTATAAATTGAGATACAAGTTGTTTATCCAAAATTCTGCAATTAAAGCCCAAAAATAAGAATTATTTATCACAAGGCAACTTCAAAAGATATTCGGAAGTAGAAATAAGATGTTAAAATTAAGATTAATCTTTTGCAGGTTCTATTCTTAACTCTGTAATTAAAAAGGCGGTATTAAATTTTTTCATAGTAACAGAAACTCGGTAAGTTTCTCTCGAAGTACCTAAAACTATTACACCAAATCTGTAATTCTGGCTATTATTAATTCTATGAAAAATACTTGTTTTTAGGGGCTGGTGCTTACTAAAAAAATCCTTTAAAATCTGCTCTCCCTGTGCTTTTGAGTATACATCTTCTTCATCAATAATAATCAGTTCTATGGTGGGTGCAAAATTTTTGGCTATTTCTTTATAATTTCCGGCTTTAAAATACGACGATAAATCATCAATAATATCTGCCTGAGTGGCAATGGAACGATATATTGGTGTTATTGCAACTAAGAATAAAAATAAGCTCCGGATCATTTCTGTATTTTATAATGATCCCTATAGCTAAAATTATGCCATTAGCTTATCAAAAAAAGGATTTCTTAATTTGTATAAGCTTCAATAAACCTATATTTGCTTTATGAAGAGTTATTAAAACATGGTGTTGAAGAAAATGTTTTAAAATTGCTAATTAATTTTAAAAATTAATTAATGATTGAGCACATTATGATTTTCTAAAAAACAAATTGTGTGAATTTCATTATCTAAATAAAATAAAGAACGAATGAAAAATAAAAAACTTGCACTTATTATTCTTGATGGTTGGGGCTACGGAAAACACGATAATTCTGATGCCGCTTACGCCGCCAATACTCCATTTTTTGATTCATTAATAGAAAAATATCCTAACTCTAAATTAGAGGCTTCTGGAGAGGCGGTTGGTTTACCTGCCGGACAAATGGGTAATTCGGAAGTTGGACACATGAATTTAGGTGCTGGCCGTGTAGTTTATCAAGAATTAGGCAGAATAAATAAATCTATTACCGATAGAGAATTACATCATAATCCGATTTTGTTAAGTGCGTTTGATTACGCGAAGAAAAACAACAAAGCAGTTCATTTTATTGGCTTGGTTTCGAATGGTGGTGTCCATGCGCATATAGAGCATTTAAAGGCGCTATGTGATGCAGCAAACGAAGCTCAAGTTGAAAAAACTTATGTTCATGCATTTTTAGATGGACGCGATACCGATCCAAATTCAGGATTAGGATTTATTTCAGATTTACAAAACCATATCCAAAACTCTAGCGTTAAACTGGCATCAATGGTTGGTCGTTATTATGCGATGGATAGAGATAACCGTTGGGAGCGTGTTAAACAGGCTTACGATGTAATGGTAAATGGTATTGGCGAGAAAACTCAGGATGCGCTGGCAGCTATTAAAAAATCTTATGATGAAGGTGTTACTGATGAGTTTCTTAAACCAGTTGTTTTAACACAAGATAATGGCGAGGCAATAGCAACTATTCAAAATGATGATGTTGTAATTTGTTTCAATTTCCGTACAGATAGAGGGCGTGAGATTACAAATGCATTAACTCAAAAGGATTTCCCTGAACAACAAATGCACAAGTTGCCATTGTATTATGTAACCATGACAACTTATGATGAAAGCTTCGAAAAGGTAAATGTAATTTTCACCAAAGATGATTTATCGCATACAATTGGTGAGGTTTTGGCAGAAAACGGTAAAAATCAAATCCGTATCGCTGAAACTGAAAAATATCCTCACGTAACTTTCTTCTTTTCTGGAGGAAGGGAAACAGAATTTCAAAATGAAAAACGCATTTTAATTCCTTCTCCTAAAGTTGCTACTTATGATTTGCAACCCGAAATGAGTGCTGCCGGAATAACCGAAGCCATTACAGCAGAAATGGAAACAGGATGGGCAGACTTTATTTGTTTAAACTTTGCAAATCCTGATATGGTTGGTCACACTGGTGTTTTCCAGGCAGTTATTAAGGCTGTAGAAACGGCCGATAAATGTGCTGAAATTGTAGTAAATAAAGGTTTAGAAAATGGTTATTCGTTCATTTTGCTTGCCGACCACGGTAATTCAGAATTTATGGTTAACAAGGATGGCTCCCCAAATACAGCACACACCACTAATCTTGTTCCTTGTATTTTAATTGATGATGATTATAAAAGCATCGCTGATGGAAAACTTGGAGACATTGCACCTACAGTTTTAAAAATTCTGGGTGTAAATATCCCTGAAGAAATGACAGGAAACGTTTTAGTATAATGAATAAAAAATTAATCTTATTTGTATTTGCTTTTGGGTTATTAGCCTGTAATCAGCGTGAAGAATCTAAAGCAAATACAGATTTGCTATACTTTGATGTAAAAGGATATTTCGCAAACGAAATAATTCGTTTAAATAAACTTAACCCACAGGTAATTAAGCAAGTTATTGTAAACGGCACTTCAGAAACAAAAACAGTTAAAATTGCCGATTGGACAAAGGAATTTGATGTTTTTATAAATGCCGATATCAACAAAGCATCCTGGAAGGGAAGTTTTAAAGCAGAAAGTAATTCTGAATCTGAACACTACACTTCATCCAGTAAAAAAATCCCCGTTAAAAATATGTTGGTTAGTAAAGTAGACGATAAGGTTAAAAAAATTGAAATTATTATCGCAAATAAAAACATTTTATATACCTCTGGTGATACCTTAACATATTATCCCGATAGCTTATATCACATTAACAAACACCAAAAGATTAAGCTTTTAAGTGCTAAAAGCTATCAAATTATAGGTAGGTTTTAAACAGAAAAGGCTTGAAATTAATTTCAAGCCTTTTTCTTTACAATCGGTTTAGTTCATTTTAAACTCGCGATCTGCGCTTTATCATAAGTAATCCAATCCATTATATCTTTTCTTAATGGCTGTAAAGTTAAAACTTTTTGAAAATCGGCAATTGAATTGTTAAACAACAATACACAAGCTTGTTTTTCTACTGCTTTTTTTGCTTTAAATGATCTGAAAATTGCGTAATCTTTATAAGCTAAACCACGGTTTTGAAGCATTTGAGTATCCTCTTCCCCACTCAGCTCGCTTGCTTTTGTAAAATCCTTAATGGCTGCTGTGTAAAAATTCTCACGCATTGCACTTAAAGATTGTTTTGGGTCATTAGCAACATTTAATCTGGCTTTTCCACGGTAATAATAAGCAGAAACCTCTGTTGGTTTTAAAACAATTAAATTACTGTATGTTGTAATAGAGTTTTCATAATCGCCGTTTTGGTAGTAAGAATATCCAAGCATTTGCAAAACTTTAACGTTATTTGGTTCTTTGGCATTGGCTTTTTCTAACTGGATAACGGCTGTTTTATAATCTCCTTTAACCATAGCATCCAAAACCTTTTTATCATTGTTTTGAGCAAAGCTGCTACTTGTAGAGAAAATGATTAAACCTAAAACGGTTTGCTTAATATAGTTCATGTACTGGTAATAAGTTAACAAATCTAAAATTTCATCGCAAATAAATGCATAAAATATTCACGCAATATATTCAATTCTTCCAAAATAAAAGGGTTTAATTTTTTACATTTCACTAAATCAATTAAACAATAGCTTTAACGCTCAAAATTCTGATATATGATATTTGGCCAATAATTTATATTCTCTGCCTTTTTATCATTAACATTATACCAATTTTATCATAACATTAAATTAAAACAACTTTGGCACAAGAGTTGAATTTAATAGATATACATTAAAAACATACAAGTCATCAACGATTAAACTGCCAGTTTGTCGTTTCAAATAAGCATAATGAGTAAAGAAGATATATTTGATTTTAATAATGCGATGCCAATTATAAACGAAGATACCGAATTTTTCCCCTTAATGTCTCAACAAGATGAAGAGGATATGAATAACGAGGAAACCCCTGAAGTTTTAGCCATATTGCCATTGCGCAATACAGTTTTATTTCCGGGTGTAGTTATTCCGATTACCGTTGGAAGAGATAAATCCATTAAGTTAATTAAGGAAGCTTATAAAGGAAATAAGATTATTGGTGTTGTTTCTCAAAAAGATGTTTCTATCGAAGATCCAACTTTTGAGCAATTAAATACTGTCGGCACAGTTGCAAACATTATTAAGCTATTGCAAATGCCGGATGGGAATACAACTGTTATCATTCAAGGTAAACAGCGCTTCAGTTTGTTAGCAGAAGTACAAAATGAACCATATATAAAGGCTTCGGTTAAGAAATTTGAAGAGCAAAAACATAAAACAGATAAGGAATTTAAAGCACTTATTGCTTCTATTCGTGAAATGTCTGCACAAATTATTCAGCTTTCTCCTAACATTCCAAGCGAAGCCAGCATTGCGCTTAAAAACATTGAAAGCAATTCCTTTTTGATAAACTTCATATCATCGAATATGAATGCCGAAATGTCTGATAAGCAAAAAATCCTGGAAATGGATAGTTTATCAGAAAGAGCACAGAAAGTTATGGATCTTTTAATGGTGGAGTTACAGATGCTGGAATTGAGAAATCAAATCCAATCTAAGGTTCGTACCGATTTAGATAAACAACAACGAGATTATTTTTTAAATCAGCAGTTAAAAACGATACAAGAAGAACTTGGCGGTAGTTCGGCTGATATAGAATTTGATGCGCTTCAGGAAAGAGCCAAAAAGAAAAAATGGTCGGCAGAGGTTTTTGCACACTTTGATAAAGAGCTTGATAAATTGGGTCGCATGAATCCTGCAGCGCCAGATTATTCTGTACAGTTGAATTATTTAGAGTTGCTTTTAGATTTACCGTGGAGTGAATTTACGAAAGATAATTTCGACTTAAAAAGAGCGCAAAGAATTTTAGATAAAGATCACTTCGGACTTGAAAAAGTTAAACAACGGATTATCGAATATTTAGCGGTGCTAAAGTTGAAAAGAAATATGAAAGCGCCTATTTTATGTTTAGTTGGCCCTCCCGGGGTTGGAAAAACATCGTTGGGTAAATCTATTGCAAAAGCTTTAGGCCGTAAATATGTGCGTATGGCTTTAGGCGGTATCCGCGATGAAGCTGAAATCCGTGGTCACCGTAAAACCTATATTGGTGCAATGCCAGGCCGTATTATTTCATCAATTAAAAAGGCCGGTGCAGATAATCCAGTTTTTGTTTTAGATGAGATTGATAAAGTTGGCACCGATCACCGGGGCGATCCTTCATCAGCTTTGCTTGAGGTTTTAGATCCGGAGCAAAACAATGCTTTCTATGATCATTATGTTGAAATGGATTATGATTTATCAAACATTTTATTCATCGCCACAGCAAATTCATTAAGTACCATACAGCCAGCTTTATTAGATCGTATGGAAATTATTGAAGTGAATGGTTATACAATTGAAGAGAAAATAGAGATTGCCAAGAAATTCTTGTTGCCTAAGCAAAAAGAAAATCATGGTTTAAAATTAAAAGACATTGTTCTTAAACCTGCCTTAATCGAAAAGGTAATTGAAGATTATACCCGCGAAAGTGGTGTGCGTGGTTTAGAGAAAAAAGTTGGTTCGTTAGTTCGTGGTGTTGCAACAAAAATTGCAATGGAAGAAGAATACAATGTTACTTTAACTAATGAGGATGTTGAAAGAATTCTTGGTGCACCAATTTATGATAAGGATTTATATGAAGGTAATGAAGTTGCAGGCGTTGTTACAGGTTTAGCCTGGACAAGCGTAGGTGGCGATATTCTCTTCATCGAATCGAGTTTAAGCCCAGGTAAAGGAAAACTAACTTTAACGGGTAATCTTGGCGATGTAATGAAGGAATCTGCAGTTATTGCCCTCGCCTATTTACGTGCTCATGCAAATGAATTCGGTATCGATTATACACTGTTTGATAACTGGGATGTTCATGTACACGTACCTGCTGGTGCAACCCCTAAAGATGGCCCATCGGCTGGTATAACAATGCTTACCGCTTTAACTTCGGCATTTACACAAAGAAAAGTTAAACAGCATTTAGCCATGACCGGAGAAATTACGTTACGTGGAAAAGTCTTACCAGTTGGCGGAATTAAAGAAAAAATACTGGCTGCGAAAAGAGCAAACATTAAAGAAATTATTCTTTGTAAAAGCAATCGAAAAGATATTTTAGAAATTAAAGAAAGCTATATTAAAGACTTAAAATTTCACTATGTTTCTGAAATGAGTGAAGTAATCGACTTGGCTTTGTTAAAAAATAAGGTTAAAAAACCTTTGGATTTAAGTATAAAACCAACAACGATTGTTAACTAATTAGTAATATTCAAATTTAATTTAATCCTTGGATTAATTATATCATTTACAATAGATACTTTTATAGTCCCGATAAACATCGGGACTTTTTTATGAAATCGATTTTAACTTTTCTTTTGCTTTGTTTTATAGTTGATGCTGCAAAAGCACAAAACTTTAAAAACGAATTCGGTTTCAAAACCGAAAATGATGCATATCTGGCAACTCTAAATGATAGATACTATACGAATGGTTTGTTTATCTATTATCGCAGCGCAATAAATCCAGACCAATTTGCCGAAAATATCGAAAAGAAAACTTTTGAAATTTCTGCTGGACAGAAAATATACACTCCATATTGGGGAATGGTGGAAAAAAAAGAAGATCAAGACAGACCTTTTGCAGGTTATTTATATGCTGGTGCAGCCTACTCTGTTTTCTACAAAAAGGAAAGTGTGCTTAAAACAAGTATTGAAATCGGAACGGTTGGCCCTAATTCTTTAGCTGAAGATGCACAGAAATTTCTACATAAAACAGTTGGTTTTTACACACCTGCCGGCTGGGAATATCAAATAAAAAATGAAGTTGCTGTTAACCTATCAGGAAATTACAGTAAGCTTATCCATCGCTCTAGTGATAATGCAGTAGATTTTAGTGGGCAAGGCTATGCAAATTTAGGTACAACATTTAACGGTTTTGGTGCTTCTGTTTTATTTAGAGCCGGGAAATTGAACCAGTTATTTAATAGTGCCTACCATAATGCAGTTATTGGAGATGCAAAAACGAAAAGTTTAAACAATTCCGAATTCTTCTTTTATGCCAAACCTCAGTTAAATATTGTTGCTTATGATGCAACTATACAAGGAAGTCTCTTTAAAAATGATAGTCCGCTAACTTTTGGCGTTAAACCGATAGTTTTTGAGCAACAATTTGGAGTTAATTACAGCTCAAAAAGATTTACAGCAGATTTTAATGTAATTTTTAAAACAAAAGAAGTTAAAAGTGTTGCCAAAGCGCAGAATTACGGAGGCTTGAGTTTGTATTACAGATTTGGGAAGTAATTAGGAATATTTTATATGGGATGAGTTGAATCATCCCATATAAAAATATAAGTTAATTCGTCAGTTTCATTGCCTTAACTGCAAAATATTGTTCTAAATAAGCTTTAACCTCAGCTTTTTTAACCTTGTCATCGATAAAGTTATAAATTGGAACAAGGCCCTCATTTAAAACACCCATAAACCTTGCCTTATCTTCTGTGGTAGTGGAAACCCAATTGGAAATATTTAAAAATGTTCTATCATTAATTTTTTGTGTTTCCAGTTTTCGAATGTCTCCACCTATTGAGCTATAATAAACTTTTGCAGAAGAATTTTTATGTAAATTAATTAATTTTACATCATCTAAACTCCCACTAAACAGACCAAATGCTCTTTTTAGGGCATAATTAAAACCCTCATTACTAATTTCCTCTTTGTTTTCACCTAAGGCTTCTGCCTGATAAATAACATCAAATTTTGCACCTACATTTAAGCCAATTAAAATGTGAGTACCATATTTTTTAATCAGGTTCTCGGCATTCAATAAATTCACATCTTGTTTAAATTGGTTTGATAAGAAATTATTGACCGATTGATCATAATAAAACCTTAGTGTTTTTCTAATCATGTAAAAAGAATAGTATCCGTAAATATATTTTTTATCAGTTACAGCTGCACCAGGAAATGCTTCGATTAGTGTATTTGCAAATAGTCTTAAACCTTTTGTTTCTTTATGGGAATTTGAGAATTTCTCTGATAAATCTACTGCATTTTTAGCGACAATAGTTGTCCAAGAAGACTTAGTACCCAAATTTAAACTAACAGTATGCAATGGATCAGCATCAAAGCCTGGCATATCAACCACATTTGCCCTGATAGAACTTTCACTATTAAAGTTTTCTGTAGCATCATAACCGTAACCTAAATAATTATATAAAGTAGATGATGGATAAATGGCTTCAGTTTCTTTTGTAGCCCCTGTTACTGCCAATGGTATATCTGGCGATAAAGGTTTAATAGGTTCAATAATTTCATCGGAATTCTTCTTGCAGGAAGCAAGAAGAACCAATACGGCCAGCGTTAATAGAGTTTTTTTCATGTTTTTCATTTTTGTGTGTATCCAAACTTAATCAATCAACTCGAAAATTAGTTACATCGGAATAAAGCTTTCGATAAACAACTCGCAACGTACTGAAATACAAAAAAAATAAGAAACTACTCTAAAAATCGGGCGTGAATCTGTTTTTTTTCTTTTCAGAAACAGCCGCCTTACTTTTAAGTCGCTTCTCTATTACTCTTTTCGGTATTTTGGTAGGTTTTCTCTTTTTCTGTACAACAAGAGATTTCTTAATAAGCTCGATTAACTTAATAACCGTTTTTTCCTTATTTAGAAGCTGACTTCTATCTTCCTGAGAAACGATATGGAGTAACCCTTCAGAATCTAATCGGTTTTCTAATCTTAATTTTAAAAGTTCCTTTTCATCATCATTTAAAAAATCGGCTTCACTTACATTAAAAATCAGCTCAACCTTGCTCGAAACTTTATTTACATTTTGACCACCCTTCCCTCCGCTTCTTGAGGTTTTAAAGGTTACACTTTTTAAAATTTGTTCTCTATCTGGTAACATTAGTGCAAAATTTCGTCTTATTTAAAACGCCAAATATATCTCGAAAAACGATAACAAAAAATGTTAAATTTGCCATCTATCAATTTATAGATTTTGTTTATTCATTCAGAAATTTTAACTTCATAAAATCAATCTAAATAAGCTTTGAGCTAAAAACGTCCCATGACAATAAATACTTTCGGTAAAAAACTTCTACGTTTTTTAAAAACAATTCTATTCCTAGCTATTTGCATCATCTTTTTATTCTTCTTACTCTGGACATTCTGCTACTCTTTACATATTTTTTATGTGTTAGCATTAACTTTAGTTTTAGCAATAGTTGCATTTTTCCTTCAAAAAAACAGAAGGTTTATTACTATATTATTATGCTCTGGTTTTCTAATTTTTCTCTTATCAACTCCATATAATCTTAAACAGTATAATCGGCATGCAGAAGCTTTTCAAGCTCAAATAAATAAAGGCTACCATTTAAGATTCAAAGAAAAGGCTGCAATATATGGCACTTTGCTAATTATAACTGTTGGCGACATTATTCCTTTTCCCGAAGCCAGCATTCAAAATTTTTATCTTTTATTCCCTAAAGAAAGTAAAACGAGAATTTTTTATGATGGTGATTACCTAAGTGCTCCAGATATTCAGGCCGTAATCAATAAAAAAGGTAAACATCAGGTTGAGTGGAATAAATGGGGAGAACGCTTTAACGGTAATTTTAGATTTGCAGCAGCTTTTGACCCTTGTACATTAGAAATTGTTGATGATGGTAATCAAAAAAAGGCAACACTTATAACATATTTCCATTACCGTAAAAATTACACCACTTTTAATGCAAATCATGTTCTTGGGGGCCTATTTGCCTTTAGAATTGATGAGGGATTATTTTGGTATTTACAGCACGAGGGTTGGCTACATCCTTATAACTCGGTTTGGATTGCAAAATTCGACAAATAAATTCAGTTAGGTTTTTTACCTTTGCTGCACAATGAAGAAAAATTTAGTAATAGCTATTGATGGCTATTCATCTTGTGGAAAAAGTACGCTTGCAAAAGCATTAGCTAAAAGATTAAGTTTCATTTATATAGATAGCGGAGCAATGTATCGTGCCGTAACTTTATATTTTTTAAGAAACCATATCGATATTAATAATGATGCCAAAGTAACTGACGCTTTAAAACACATTGAACTAAATTTTCATGCACGAGATTATGAATCTCACATTACCTTAAATGGCGAAGAAGTTTCTGACGAGATTAGATTAATGCCTGTTTCTGAGAACGTAAGCGAAGTTTCTGCACATAAAATTGTTCGCCATGAAATGGTAAAACAACAACAACGCATGGGTAAATCTAAAAACATTGTAATGGATGGCCGCGATATTGGCACAACGGTTTTCCCTGATGCACCAGTAAAGTTTTTTATGACGGCTGACCCAAAAATCAGAGCGGAGAGAAGGTTTAAAGAACTAGAAAGTAAAGGGAATAATGAAACTACTTTAGAAGAAGTATTCGAAAACCTTGCACACCGTGATTATGCTGACACAACCCGAAAAGAAAGTCCTTTAGTTAGAGCAGAAGACGCAATAATTCTAGATAATACAAATTTAACACAAGAAGAACAACTTGCATTCGCTTTAGAAAGAGTACAACCTTTTCTGAATAATTAATTATAGGGTTAAATTTATTTCATATTTTTAGCATCTAACCCTAATTATATGAAACATAAAATCTTCTCGATACTAGCGGTATTATTTTTATTTATTTCTTTGCAGGCTAATGCTCAAAAAGGTTGGATAAATCTTTTTAACGGAAAAGATTTAAAAGACTGGAAAGTTAAAATTTCCAAACACGACCTTAATGATAATTATGCAAATACTTTTCGCGTAGAGAATGGATTAATGAAAGTTAGTTATGATGGCTATCAGAATTTCGATCAGCAATATGGGCATATCTTCTATAAAAAACCATTTTCTGCTTACCTGTTAAAAGTTACCTATCGCTTTGTTGGCGAGCAAGCAAAAGGTGGCGAAGGCTGGGCATTAAGAAACAGCGGCACAATGTTGCATTGCCAGGCTCCAGAAACAATGCTTAAAGATCAGGATTTCCCAATCTCCATTGAAGGGCAAATTTTAGGTGGCGACGGCGAACATGAGAGGCACACAAGTAATGTATGCACGCCTGGAACTAACATTTTTTTCGATGGAAAACTATTTACTCAACACTGTTTAGATTCTAAATCCAAAACCTATGCCGGCGACCAATGGGTTACAGCAGAATTTTTAGTTTTAGGCGATTCTGTAATCAAACATATTATAGAAGGTGAAGTTGTTTTGGAATATACTAAACCACAAATTGGAGGTGGTAATGTTTCAAATTATGATCCGAAAATTAAAGTTGATGGAAAACCATTAAAATCTGGTTACATCTCATTACAAAGCGAAAGCCATCCCATTGAATTTAAATCTGTAAAACTTTTTGATCTAGAAGCTTACATGAAGGATAAAACCAAGCTAGATAAAGTATTGTTAAAAATACTAAAAGAATAAATATTGCCTCATGTAGAACAGCCACTAAAAACCACATGTTGTTCTTCATAACAATAATCTTTAAATGAAAAATATATTCTTCTTTTTATTCCTCTTTGCGGGTTTAAATAACTACGCTCAGAAAAAATATACCGTTGATGAGATTCCAGATCCAAAAAAACTTGGACAAGATTTCTATGTTAGCGATCCGGATGGTATTCTTAATAATGTAGATTCGCTAAATAGGCTGATTACTCGAATTGAAAAGCAAACTAAAACAGAAATCGCCGTAGTAATTGTACACGATTTTGATTCTAATTTAGATGAATTTGAATTTGGGATGCAATTGTTTAGAAAATGGGGAATTGGCAAAAAAGAGGTTAACAATGGATTGCTTTTGTTTGCATCGATAGATAGAAGGAATTACCGTTTTATTACTGGTTACGGTTTAGAAGGCTTATTGCCAGATGTAAAGTTGAAACACATTGCAGAAAGAAATCTTCTACCTGCATTTCGAGCACAAAATTACGATGAAGGCATTGCAAATTCATTAAATGCAATTTCCGATTTTTTAAATAACCCCAATAATGAAAGCGAGATCCAATCGCTAATTGCAGACACCAATAAAAGCAAGACCGAATGGAAAGACCCAGCAGTTTATTCAGTTACGATTATTGTAATTTTTGTATTTGCATTTATTTTCATCAGAAAAAAGCTACCTACTTATAAAAGTAAAAAAAACAAAACAACCATAAATAATTATGATAAAACCATGGCTGGGGGCTGTGGTGGGTTATTTTTCTTTCTTTTCATCTCTTTCTTTGTTTGGGCTTTTGTATTTGATTTTAAAAGTATAAACATCGGTTTTAAAAATGTGCCAATAATACTTTATATAGTATTATCTATATTTCTTTTCTTTAGGTATTTAGGCGCTTTATCCACATTAAGAAAAGCACATGTCGATGATGAAAACTTCTTCAATGCAGCAAAAGATTTAAATAAAAAAGTTTGGCCTCTCGCTGTACTCTCTCCTCTGGTTTTATTTGGGATATTGAGAAATTCTAAAGTCAGAAGTAATTTAACACCAAGATTTACACCATTATTAGATAGTAATAAAAATAGCATGATTCGTGTTGATAGAGATATTAATATCGAAGGAAAACCATTTTTAAATCGAGGTCAGCGTAAAGAAGAAGTACTTTTTGTATATGACTATGATATTTGGGAAAGTAAAAATCATAAAGAACATCAAATAAAAGCTTGGCCAGCAGAAAATTTCAATGATTATAGTGAATGTCCTAAATGCAAATTTAAAACTTTATCAAAGCCAAAAGTAGAAACAATTAGAAGAGCTACTTACAGCAATAAAGGCGAGGGAAAAGAAATTCAAGAATGTGCTAATTGTAACCATGAAATCTTTATAAAAGCAGTAGTGTTGGCTATGTTGGTAGAAAGTTCTTCATCAAGTAGCAGCAGTAGCTCTTCTTCTAGTGGTTCATCATCATCAAGCAGCGGAAGTTGGGGTGGCGGAAGCAGCGGCGGTGGCGGTTCTGGTGGAAGCTGGTAGTTACTTTTGTAATTAAAAATCCTTCTATTCTTTTTAAGGCTTATTAAAAGTATTTCCTAATTTTGATGTTCTTTAGCACGATGTTTGCTTCTAGCGACATTGTAAAATATTTAACCTGCTTGCAGAATCTTAATAATTATGAATAAATTTTTCTTTCTAATAATCGCTCTTTTTATATTCTCAAACCGTGTAAACGCTCAAGATTTATACCGCGTTACCGCAGATAAGCTAAGAGTTAGAGCGGATAAAGACACTAAAAGCAGGGTAATTGGTAACATTACTCAAAATGAAAAGCTTACTGTATTAGATGCCAGTGATGCTAAATTTTATAAAATTAAACTTAAAAACGGAGAAGGCTGGGTAAGTAAAGATTTTTTAGAAAAAATTGCAGCTCCAGCTAAACCGACCACACAACAATCGAATACTACACAACCTTCAGCTGGCAGCACTACTACAACATCAACAAGTAATGATATTTATCGAGTAACTGCTGATAATTTAAGGGTTAGAGAAAAAGCAGATCCAAAAAGTAAAATTGTAGGCTATTTGCCAGAAAATGAAAATGTTGCAGTTTTAGACTCTACAAATACCAGTTTTTTTAAAATTAAAGTTACCAATGGCGAAGGTTGGGTAAGTAAAGAATTTCTTGTTAGAATTTCTCCCCCATCAAAACCAATTGTAGCAAAAAGTACTGTTTCAGCATCAATCCCACAAACAGTTGGAAACTATTCTAACATTATATTTTTTGCAGTTGTTGCATTAATATTAATTACCATCTTATATTTCTCTTTAAAATATGCCAGTGGAAACAAGTTTCTAATTGCATTTGCAACAATTGTAATTCTGATAATTGGCTACTTCTGCTTTATCACTTTTGTTAAAGAGAAAACAGTTTCGGGCACATTTGCAAGCAACGAAGATATACAATATAAAACCTTCAACTTTAAATCGAAAGATTCTGTAACCGTTACCGATGCTTATAAAGATTCCATTTTCACTTCCAAATATGTTATTGATGGGGAAATGATTAAATTATACGACCAGCAAAATACCATTATGCTCCTTATTAGAGATGACAAAACCTTAATCGGCGAAGGTTTTACAAGGGGGACATTTTCTAAAAAATAGGTAAATATCTATTTTAATCACCAAACGTTCCTACGGAACGAAATCGAAAAAAACATTTTTTTTCTACCCATGAATCGTCCCAATGGGACGATAAACATGTAACAGTTTTTATATACCAAATTCGTCCCATCGGGACGATTCATGGGTAGCCAACATAATACGGCATCAAATTTTATTTCGTTCCAGCGGAACGTTTGGTGGATTCAAAGCTGAAAGCCGAAAATCATAAACCCGATAGTAGCGGCAGCCCGAGCTTTTTCGCGAGGCTAAAGCGAATAACGGGACTGTAGTTTCAGAAGAATTATTGAACGCTCATTTTCAAATCACATTTAAAATGTGAAAGAAACACTCCACCCTATAGGCACCCCCTTTGAAAGAGGGGAATTACAAAACGCTATTTTCTGTACCAAACTTGACACTTGATACTAAATACTTGATACTAATTTCTAATAACCTTAAAATCAGCAACATTTATTAAAAAAATCTTTCTCATTATTAAAAAAAGTTTTACCTTTGCAGTCCCTAAATAGGGAAAAAAGGAGATAATTAATTAATGGCTAAAAAACAAGTAGCAGAAAAAGAATTAGCAGCTAAAACAGCTGAACTTCAGGGAGAAGGCGGACGCCTAACTGAAAAAGAAACTATTGAATCTGAAGCAGATTCAGTTTCGATCGAATCGATCAAATCATCATTAGCAACACCAACCGAAGATTTCGATTGGGATGCAGATGAAAAAGTTTTCGGTAATTACAATGATGCAGACCGTAAAAAGTTTGAAGATATGTATGCTGGAACCTTCAATCAGATCACTAAAGGTGAAATCATTAGCGGTATCGTTGTTTCAATTAACAACAAAGATGTAGTATTAAACGTTGGTTTTAAATCAGACGGTTTAGTTTCTACTTCAGAATTCCGTGATACACCAGATTTAAAAATCGGCGATTCAGTTGACGTATTCGTTGAAGCACCAGAAGATGCTAACGGTCAATTGATCCTTTCTCGCAAAAGAGCTAAAACCCAAAGATCATGGGAAGCAATTAACGAGGCTCTTGAAAATGATAGAATCATCAACGGTTTCGTTAAGAGCCGTACTAAAGGTGGTTTAATTGTTGATATCATGGGCGTTGAAGCTTTCTTACCAGGATCTCAAATTGATATTAAACCTATCCGCGATTACGATGTATACGTGGGTAAAACAATGGAATTTAAAGTTGTTAAAATTAACCATGAGTTTAAAAACGTAGTAGTTTCTCATAAAGTGTTAATTGAAGACGATTTAGAAAGCCAAAAAGTAGAGATCGTTTCTAAATTAGAAAAAGGTCAGGTATTAGAAGGTACTGTTAAAAACATTACAGATTTCGGTGTGTTCATCGATTTAGGTGGTGTTGATGGTTTACTTCACATTACTGATATTTCTTGGGGCCGCATAGAGCATCCAAAAGAAGTATTATCATTAGATGAAAAAATCAACGTTGTTGTTTTAGATTTCGATGATGAGAAAAAACGTATCGCTTTAGGCTTAAAACAATTAACTCCACACCCTTGGGAAAACTTAAGTGCCGACATTCAGGTTGGTTCTAAAGTAAAAGGAAAAATCGTAACTGTTGCAGATTACGGTGCTTTCTTAGAAATTATCCCAGGTGTTGAAGGATTAATACACGTTTCTGAAATGAGCTGGTCACAAAACTTAAGAAATCCACAAGAATTCTTAAAAGTTGGTGATGAGATCGAAGCTGAAGTTTTAACTTTAGATAGAGACGAACGCAAAATGAGCTTAGGTATTAAACAATTATCTAACGATCCATGGCAAGAAGTTGCTGCTAAATTCCCAGTTGGAAGCAAGCACCAGGCAACTGTTAAAAACATGACTAACTTCGGTGTTTTTGTTGAAATCGAAGAAGGTATTGATGGTTTAATTCATATCTCTGATTTATCTTGGTCTAAAAAAGTAAACCACCCTAACGAATTCACTAAAGTTGGTGATGTATTAGACGTTGTTGTTTTAGAACTTGATGTTGATAACCGCAAATTAAGCTTAGGTCACAAACAATTAGAAGAAAACCCTTGGGATACTTTTGAAACTATCTTCACTTTAGATTCAGTTCACCAAGGTACTGTTGTTAAAGTAACTGATAAAGGTGCTGTTATTGCTTTACCATATGGTGTAGAAGGTTTCGTACCAACTAAACACATGGTTAAAGAAGATGGTACTTCGGTTAAAGCTGAAGAAACTAACGACTTCAAAATTATCGAGTTTAACAAAGAGGCTAAACGCATCGTTGTTTCTCATGCTCGTATTTGGGAAGAAGTTAAAGCTGAAGCGGTAGCAGAAGAAAGAGCGACTAAGAAAAAAGAAGCTAAAGCATCTATCACTGCAGTGAAAAAAGTTAAAGATTCTGTAGAGAAATCTACTTTAGGAGACTTAGACGTATTGGCTCAATTGAAATCGCAATTAGAAGGCGAAGAAAGCAAAGCTAAAAAAGGCTAGTTCTTTTTAACTGATAAATTTAAAAGCTCCCGATGAAAATCGGGAGCTTTTTTTGTGTTGAATTAATTATTTAAACCTTGCTGTTATGAATTTAAAATAGAAATATGGAAACATTAAAGGATTATCATTTTTAAGATGTTTTTTAATAGCATTATGAAGATTCTGCCCTAAATTTATGGTAGTTGTTTTATTCAATCCATCTGAATGGAATACTCCGAGTGTCTTGTCAATTTTAACTAACTTAAATCTTTGATATGCTTTAAGTAAAAACCATATATCCATTGAATAATGATCATCAATTGGAAAATCGCCAATAAGTAACTGAACATTACGTTTATAAAAATAGCTCACCGGATTGTTTGGGAATAGATTTAACCAATATTGCAGTACTTTCTTATAACTGATAGATGGTATTCTTAAGGAACTTTTATTTCCGCTTTTAAAAATCAAATTTCCAACAACAATATCTGCATTCTCGTTATTTTTAAATGCTAATTCTATAGTATTAAATGCTTCAGGCAAAAACTCATCATCTGCATTTAGATAAACAATTACATCACCAGAACTCATTCTAAATGCTTTGTTCATTGCATCTGATTGTCCATCATCTTTTTCTGATAGAAACTTGATATGCGTGTATTCTTTAACAATAGATAGCGTATCATCAGTTGAAGCACTATCTACAATTATATGCTCAAAGTCTTTATAATTCTGAATTAACACACTTTTAATGGCTCTTTTAAGATATTTACCAGAATTAAAAGATGGTGTAAGAACACTTATTTTCATATTAACAGGAACAGATTTTATTAAAATACACCAAATACGCAGCCAAAATTAATGTATATATTGCCAACTTTAATGGGAGAAGTTTTTTATTATTTTTGAAAAAGGAAAACCGAGTTATTATGAATAAGATTATCTTTTTGTTTTTATCAATTGCCTTTAGCTTAAATCTACAGGCACAGGAAGTAAATATTATACCCCAACCTGCGTATTTAAAAATAGAAACAACCAAGAAACCATTTTTGTTAGATGCTAAAACGCAAATTGTAGTAATTGATTCTTCACTGAACAATTCAGCAATTTTTTTAAATAATTATCTTCAAAATTATTTCAATCTAAAACTTAATATCACTACGATTACTCCGCAGAAAAACTATATCAATCTTAGTTTAGATGCAAGCGTTAACGAGTTCGATAATGCTTACGTTTTATCATCTATTGAAAATGGATTATCTATTGTTGGTACTTCACAATCAGGAGTATTTTATGGAATTCAATCACTTATTCAATTATTACCCACTGCTAATGCAAATCCAATAAGTATACCATTTGTTAACATTGTCGATCATCCCCGATTTGATTATCGCGGAATGCACCTTGATGTGAGCCGGCATTTTTTTGAGGTAGATTTTATAAAACAATATATAGATTACTTAGCCCTTCATAAAATGAACTATTTTCATTGGCATTTAACCGATGACCATGGCTGGAGAATTGAGATAAAAAAATACCCAAAGCTTACAGAAATTGGCGCCTGGCGTAATGGAAGCATTGTTGGCTTATGGCCAGGCAAAGGCAATGAGGGAATGAAATATCAGGTTTCGACAACTAATGTTAATATTACGCCAAAAGATGCCGTTATTAAAACGGATGGCATTCGCCATGGCGGTTATTATACACAAGAACAAATTAAAGATGTGCTTGATTATGCGGCCAAACGATACATCACTATCATACCAGAAATTGAAATGCCCGCTCACAGTATGGCTTTACTTGCCGCTTATCCTGAGTTGGGGACAGAACCCAACAAAAAATATGAAGTAGCGCAAACTTGGGGAATGATGAATAAGTATAATAATGTATTACAAGCTTCTGATACAACTTTTAAATTTTTAGAAAATGTTTTAACCGAAGTTATGGATTTATTCCCGTCGAAATACATTCACATTGGTGGCGACGAAGCATCAAAAATTTGGTGGAAACAATCGGCAGTTTCGCAGCAAATCATGAAAGATAATGGCTTGAAAAACGAAAGCGAATTACAAAGTTATTTCATCCGCAGAATGGAAAAATTTGTAAACAGCAAGGGCAAAACTATTATTGGTTGGAACGAAATTTTACAGGGAGGTTTAGCACCAAATGCAGTAGTAATGAGCTGGCAAGGTGAAAAAGGTGGTATTGAAGCAGCTAAGCAAAACCACAAAGCCATTATGACACCCGAAAGCAAAATGTACTTTAATCATGGTCAATTTATTAAAGAAGATAGTTTAACAGCGAGCAAACCATCATTACTTGTAGATGTTTACAATTATGAACCAATTCCGGCAGAGTTAACTGCAGAACAAGCGAAATACATTTGGGGCGGACAAGGTTGTTTGTGGAGCGAGTACATTACTAATCCAGCTAAAGTTCAATATCAACTATTCCCACGATTAGATGCTTTGAGTGAAATTTTATGGAGCCCAAAGGAAAAACGTAACTATCCAGATTTTATAAATAGATTAAAAACACAGTTTAAACGATACGATTTGATGGGCATTACCTACTCCAAACGGTACTTGGAAAATTAATTGTAAAATTTGCTTTTTAATTCTGGTGTTGGCACCCAACAACTTTCCTGCTTTCCCCACCATTTATAGCGGTTTTTAGCAATAATATCGTAACCCCAATCGCGAAGAAATTTTGGTACAATTATAAAACTATATAGCAATGGCCAAAGTCCGTTTAGTTTTTTAGCTACTCGTAATGCTGAAGAAGATTTGGTATAAAGCTTCCCGTTTTCCAATAACAATGTCGAGTTTAAGTTTTGAAGATTTACATTAAATTTCGGCAAAACTTCTTGCGCATATTCACCTTGCAAAGCGCTGAATTTGAAGTAATTTTCTTTATCGTGTTCAATTACGAACTGAACCGAGGCATTACAAAGATTACAAACCCCATCGAAAAAAATTACTGGTTGAGCTTTCATTATGAGTGTAAATTTAAGCTTTTAACATTAATAAACTAAACCTGACAGCAGCGGAAATACTTTTTTAATTTCTTACGAAAAAGATTGTTATGTCTTTCCTTAACGCAATGATGAAAATGGAGTGCATAAAAGGAGTTAAAAAAGATTGCAGCGAATGGCAGGACTACCGAAACCGATGAACACAGAAACCTGCTTTACTAATTTTAAAATTGAAGAATTAATTTCATCTGTTAACATTTGAAAATATAACAATTTAACAATCAAACAATTCAATAATTACCTTTACAACTTTTCACTTTCTACTTTTTACTTTCTACTTTTTACTTATATTTGCCCAATCCTTCTTCAATGCAAAAGAAAACACTTCTTGACGGACAAAAAATTCAGATTACAATTAAGAGGCTCTGCCATCAATTAATTGAAAACCACGACGATTTCGCGAATACCGTTTTAATTGGCATTCAGCCGAGAGGACCGTTTTTAGCCGACAGAATTCAAACTGAGCTTCAGGGCATTTTAAAAAGCAAGAAAATTTTAAAGGGAAACCTCGACATTACTTTCTTTAGAGATGATTTTCGTCGCAAAGATGGCTTGGTAACAGCAAGCAGCAATTCGATAGATTTTATAATCGAAGGCAAAAAAGTCATCTTAATCGATGATGTACTTTGGACTGGCCGAACAATTAGAGCTGCGCTTGATGCTTTGCTTGCTTACGGACGCCCAGAGAAAGTTGAACTGCTGGTTTTAATTGATCGTAGATTTAGCAGACATTTACCAATAGAACCAGATTACATTGGTTTACAGGTAGATAGTTTAAACTCGCAACATGTTAAAGTTACCTGGGCAAGTGAAGGAGCAGAAGACAAGGTTTTATTATTATCAGATAAGCAATAAATAAAAAATGGCAGCAGACAAACTATCAACCCGACATCTTTTAGGCATTAAAGATATTAACCGGAATGATATCGAATTGATTTTCGAAACTGCAGATAATTTTAAGGAAGTGATTAACAGGCCGATTAAAAAGGTTCCTTCACTTCGTGATATTACCATTGCCAATATTTTCTTCGAAAATTCTACCCGAACTAAACTTTCTTTCGAACTTGCAGAGAAAAGACTTTCTGCTGATGTTGTAAATTTTGCAGCTTCATCTTCATCGGTAAGTAAAGGTGAAACGTTAATTGATACGGTAAACAACATTTTATCGATGAAAGTTGATATGGTTGTAATGCGCCATCCATACGCCGGAGCTGGTCAGTTTTTAAGCCGACACGTTAAAGCCCAAATTGTAAATGCAGGCGATGGTGCACATGAACACCCAACACAAGCTTTACTCGATGCTTTCTCAATTCGCCAGAAACTTGGCGATGTTGCTGGCAAAAAAGTGGTTATTGTTGGCGATATTCTACACTCGAGAGTTGCCATTTCCAACATACTTTGTTTACAACGCTTGGGTGCAGAGGTAATGGTTTGCGGTCCAACAACATTGATTCCAAAGCACATCCATCAACTAGGTGTAAAGGTTGAACATAATTTAATTAAGGCTTTAAATTGGTGCGATGTTGCGAATATGCTCAGAATACAATTAGAACGCCAAGATATTAAATATTTCCCCTCGCTAAGAGAATACGCCATGATGTATGGCCTAAACAAACAAATTTTAGATAATCTGGATAAAGAAATCATCGTTATGCACCCAGGCCCGATTAATCGTGGCGTGGAGATTACCAGTGATGTTGCAGATAGCAAGCAATCTATTATTTTAGAACAGGTTGAAAATGGAGTGGCCGTTAGAATGGCTGTACTTTATTTATTAGCTAGTCAAGGATAAGCTTAAAGTTAAAACTGTTAATAATTACTTTAAATCAACTTATACCAATTCGAAAATCCCTTCGTTAAACTTGTGTTATCAACAGATGTTAATTACTTCTGTTGATAAGCATAGATACTATTTATAATTTAGTACCAACCATATTTGAAACCGATGGAATCATTGTAATCTACGCGAATCAGTAAAAGCACGATTATAATAGCTTCATCAACAATGAAAAAGATATATACTAATGAAAAATAATTACTTACTAATTCCGCTATTTTTAGCAGGAAGTTTTAGCACCTATGCGCAGGTTAGCGCTGTGCAAAACCTCAATAAAAACTATCAAACGGGCTTAGAATTATTAGACAAAGAGAAATATACTGCCGCCTCGCAGCAATTTAAACTTGTTGAACAACAGCGTTTTAAACCAGCTTCTCAATCAGAAAGCAATGCCGAATTAACTTTATTAAAAGAAAATGCAAAATTCTACGCAACAGTTTGTGCTTTAGAACTAACCAATAGCGATGCGGAGAGTTTATTTCAATCATTTATTCGTGACTATCCTTTAAATCCTAATACAAAACTTGCATACTTTTATGTAGGTAAAACATATTTCAACCAAAAAAACTACGAAAAAGCTTTAGAATGGTTCGAAAAAACTGATCCTTCTACCCTTTCGGCAAAACAAAGAAATGAGTACCAGTTTAAACAAGGCTATTCATATTTTCAGTTAAAAGACTATGATAAGGCCGAACCTCTTTTCGAAAAAGTTAAAAAAGAAGAAGGTGAGTTTCAGGAAAGCGCTACTTATTACTTTGCTTACATTAATTACTTAAACAAAGAATATAAAACAGCGTTAGCAAACTTCGAGAAATTGAAAGGCTCGCCAACTTATGAGGCGAGTTATCCTTATTACATTACCTCGATGTATTATCTGGATGAGCGTTATGATGATGTAATCAGTTATGCTATTCCTGCAATGGCAAAAACCAAACAACAATTCGAACCTGAAATGTTAAGCTTGGTTGCAGCTTCTTATTTCGCAAAATCAGAGTTTAAAAATGCTGAAAAATACTTTGCAGAGTTTTATGCTAAAGATAAAAGTGAAACAAAAAACAATTTATTTATTTACCAATACGGCTATTCACTCTTTCAAAATAAAAAATACAAAGAGTCTGTTGCTGTTTTAGAAAAACTAAATACCGATGATGTTTACCTTCAAAATGGTATGCATACTTTGGGTAAGGCTTTTATTCAACTTGGAAATAAAGAGAAGGCACAAAGTGCATTTTTTCGTGCTTCGCGTTTAGATTTTGATAAAATTATTCAGGAAGAATCTTGGTTAAACTATGCTAAATTAAGTTATGAGCTAAATTTCCATCAGCAAGCTTTAGAAGCTACACAAGGTTTCTTAAAGCAATTCCCAAAATCAAAAAAAATTAATGAGGCCAAAATTTTATTAGGCGAGGTTTTACTAACCACTAAAAATTACCAGGCAGCGGTTGATATTCTTGAACCAATTCCTGATAAAAATTTAGAAGCTAAAGAAGCTTATCAAAAAGTTACTTATTTCCGTGGGTTAGAATTTTATAATGAGCGAGCTTTCCCTAACGCATTATCTATGTTTTTGCGTTCAGATAAATTCCCAGAAGATAATGAGATTTACGCATTGAACACTTATTGGAAAGCAGAATCGATGTACGAGCTTCGTAAATATGGCGAGGCCGTTTCTACATTCGAAAAATTCTTAAAAATGCCAGATGCTGATAAAACAGGTGTTTACAACTTTGCAAATTATGCTTTGGCTTATTCTGCTTTCGAAGATGAAAAATACAGCAAAGCAGCAACTTATTTCGAACGCTTTTTAGCTGGAAACGATAAAGACCAAAAAACAATTGATGATGCAACCATTCGTTTAGCCGATTCATATTTTGTGAATAAAAATTATGGCGATGCGATGAATAATTACAATAAAATTATCAATCGTAAAACTAGTGCTGAGGATTATGCCATTTTCCAAAAAGGGATGATTCAAGGTTTGGAAAACCAATACGATACAAAAATTGCAACAATGCAAAGCTTGTTGCAGAAATTCCCTAACTCCAATTATGCAGATGATGCAGGCTTTGAAACCGCTTATACATACTTTAATAAAGGCGATTTAGAAAAATCTAAAACAGATTTAGTTGGCTTGGTGGCGAAATATCCTCGTAGTAGTTACGTTCCAAAAGCTTTGGTTACAATTGGTTTGGTTCAGTATAACCAAGACCAGGACGATGCCGCTTTAGAATCGTTCAAAAAAGTAATTCGCGATTACCCAAGTGCCGATGAAGCTAAACAGGCAATGGAATCTATCAAAAACATTTATGTTGACAAAGGCGATGCTAACGGTTTTATTTCTTACGCTGGCACCACGCCACTGGGCAATTATTCCAATGCAGAGCAAGATAATATCGTATTTGCAGCTGCAAACACTTTATACTTAAAAGGTGATGCAAATGGCGCCTTACAAGCAATAAATGCATATTTCGATAAATTCCCTAAGGCTATTCACGATAAGGAAGGTAAGTTTATCAGAGCAGAATCTCTAGTAAAACTTGGTCGTCCTGAAGATGCAATTGCAGATTATGAATACATTTTAAATGATTGGACAAGTGATTATACAGAACGTTCATTATTAAGTATTTCTAAAGTATTTCTTGACCAGAAAAAATATAACGAAGCAATTGTTTATCTGAAACGCCTGGAAACGACCACCGATTACAAAGCACATTACGGCTATGCGATTAACAATTTGCTAAAAGCTTACACGGCGCTTAACTCTGCTGACGATATGATTAAATATGCTCAGCTGACTAAAGAATCTGAAAAAGCATCAGAAGAAGAAAAAAATAGTTCTGGTTTATATGCCGGTAAAGCTTATTTATTAAAAGGTGATACCACCACAGCTGTAAAAGAATTTAAAAATGTGGTTGCAACAACTAAAACAATTGCGGCTGCAGAAGCAAAATATAACCTTGCATTCTTAGAATATACTAAAGGAGATTATAAAACCTCATCAAAAACGTGCTTCGATTTAGTTAACAATATGGCATCTTACGATTATTGGGTAGCAAAAGCTTTTATCCTTTTATCGGATAACTATGTCGCCTTGAAAGATAATTTACAAGCGAAAAGTACGCTTTTAAGTATCATCGATAATTATGATAACAAAACGGATGACATCATCCCGACAGCAAAACAAAAATTAGAAAAATTAAACCCGAAGAAGTAAAATCATGAAGTCGATTAAATATATATATAGCTCATTGTTTTTTCTTGCTGCAGGTTTAGTAACTGTTCAGGCACAAGAGAAAAAACAGGAAGAGAAAGCAACAGTAAGCGAAGAAATTGAAGTTGTTCGTCCTTACAAACCAATATTAGCCGAGGCAGTAAAGTTAAGAAGAAGTCCTAATTTGGATGATGTTAAAACTTACAAGGCCAAGCTTAATTATAGTGTTACCGATAGAAAACTGGAGATTAACAGCGATATCCAGAAATTACAGGCACAGGCATTGGTTGACGAAAAGCAAAGCGAATTAATAAACAATTATGTTAAAGGTGGTTTTGGTTCTTTATCAACTTTACTTGGCGAAGTTTATATAAACATGGGCCGCGACCCGGCGTTACAAGTTGGGGGATATTTTAAACATTTCAGTCAGGAAGGCAAACTAAATAAACAAAATAGTAGTTCGCAGCAGTTAAGTGTTTTCGGTCGTAGTATTATGGATCAAAATACGGTAAGTGGCAGAATTAACTTTGAACGTAATGGAATACACTTTTATGGTATCGATGATGCCCGCCCTACTTTAAATCCTAATCCACAGAAACAAGCTTTAACATTATTAGAAGCAGAAGGTGAATTAGTGAAGAATTTTAAAGAAGATGAAAATGATTTCAGCTACGCTTTAAAAGCAAACGGTTACCTTTGGAATGATAGTTTTAGTGCTAAAGAAAGTTACTTAACCTTAAATGGATATTTAAATAAAAGAATCAGCTCTTTGAATTTAGGCTTAGCGGCATCAACTGAATTTGGAACTACAAAAGATTTAACAACCAGCGTTGGCAACAACTTATTGCGCTTAAATCCTTATATCCGCTTGCAAGTTAAAGGTGCAAAAGTTACAGCAGGAATTAACTTTGTTCAGGAATTTGGTGCTTATAGCAGTTCTAGAATATTTCCGGCAGTTACAGCAGATTTCACTTTAATACCTGATTATTTACAGGTTTTTGGAGAATTAAAAGGTGATGTTACCCGTAATTCGATGAAAGGTTTTACTGACGAAAATCCATGGCTAAACAGCAGTATTGTGGTTAAAAACACAGTTGAAAAACTGAGTATCAGCGCTGGTGTTAAAGGAACCGGCGGACCAGGTTTTGGCTATAAGGCTCGTTTCTACATAAAACAAGTTGAAGATATGCCTTTGTTCGTTAACAACTTTACCGATTTTAACAAGTTCGATGTGATTTACGATTTTGGAACAGCAAAAATTACTGGTTTAGAAGGTGAAATTTCCGTTCAGGTAAGCGATGCTTTAAAATGGACTGGTAAATTAAATATTGATGATTATAAACCTGCCCAGGAAACTTATAGTTGGTTTAAACCTGGTTTAAAAGTAAGTTCGAACTTTGTTTACACTTACAACAAAAAACTAAGCTTTAATGCAGCTGTTGTTATTCAAGACGATATAAAAGCAAAGCTGAATACTTCAGCTCCGGTAGCTCCTTCTCAATATTTAATTCCGAACCCAACAATAGAATCTATTGTTACTCTTAAAGGATTTGTAGATTTAGGTTTAGGTGCAGATTACCGCATTAATAATAAATTCTCTGTTTTTGCTAAGGCGAACAACATCTTAAACAAGAACTATAACAGATATTTATTTTACCAAGTAAATGGCTTCAATATATTTGGCGGACTAACGTATTCGTTTTAAGCACATTAATTTATTATTGTGTTGTATTTAGAATAAAACGCTAATTTTACCGGAATGGACATCTTATTATACCTTTCAGAACTCCTAAAGCAACAAACCTCAGTTGGTATTGCCGACTTGGGCACTTTTTATAAAAAGAAATTTGCTGGCAGATACGATAAGGAAAAACAATCGTTTTTACCACCGGGCTATACTTTGCAATTTACAGCAAGCTTAAAGGAAGAAAACTTGCTTCCTGATTTTATTGCTGCAAAAAGAAATATATCTAAAGAAAGTGCTGAATATTATATTTCTCAATTTGTTGAGGAAACAAATAAGAAACTAGAAATAGAACACGAGGCAGAATTAGAAAACATAGGGCGTTTATTTTACACAGAACACGAAGGTTTAAGTTTCGAGCCATCCAAAGATGTTAACTATGGTTCTGAATTTTACGGATTACCAGATGTTAAAGAAACTGAACAAGCTAATGAAACAGCTCCTGTAGAACAAATTCAGGAAGCAAAATCCGAACTATCGATAGCAGAAGAAAAAACTGTTGATAATGTTCATCATCAGGTTTCCCCAATTATCGAAAACGTAGACTTGGATGAAGTTAATGACGATTTAAAACATACATTATCAAATTCTGAGTATAAACATAATGATATAGTTGATGTTGAACATGAAGAATTAAATGTTCCAGAATCTATTTTAGCGCAGCATGAAGAAAACCCAAATCGTTTTGGTCATCAGCCTGAATCAGAGGAACCAAAAACATACGTTAATTTAAATGAAGACGTTTCAACAGAAAAGCCTGTTTCTGAAGCACCTGAATTTATTAAACAACAACATGCAGAGCATCCAAATCGTTTTGGCCACGATCCTTCTGCTCATGAAATTATTGAAGATGAAGAAGAGAAATCTAACTGGCCTAAAGTTTGGATTGGAGTTGCAATTCTTTTAGTTATAGCAGCTATTGTTTATTTTGCTAAACCCGAGTTATTTAATCGACAAGAAAAGGTTGCTGAAAAGCAGAATACACCTGTTATAGATTCTGTTAAAACTGTAAATATTGACAGTGCTAAGCTTAAACAAGATTCGATTGCAAAGACAGATAGTATTTTAAAAGCAAATCAGGTTCAGAATAAAATTGATAGCCAAAAAGCAAAACCCGTTACAACTGTTAAACCAGCAACAACTAATTTGGCACCGCAAAAAACCGGAGTTACAACTTATGAGGTGATTGGCGCATCGTTTAAAACCACTAAAAAAGCCGAGCAATTTGTAGCACAAATGAAAGGTTATGGTTTAAAAGCTAGAATTGTACCAATCGAAGGACCATACAAAAAAGTAAGCATTGCGTCTTTTAAAACTGAAAAAGAAGCGATTGACGCAAGACCAGTATTAAGTAAGAAAGTTAGAATAAAAGAATTAGATATTAAACAGATAAACACACCATAATGATTGCATTATTAATTCAAGACACCACACAAGCATTACAGGATACAGCAAACGCAGTAAGTCCAGCATTATCTCAACCCGCAGCAGAATTACACTTCATCGATTTGTTATTTAAAGGTGGCTGGGTAATGCTTCCACTGGCTTTCTTAGCTTTTTTAGCTTTGGTTATCTTTGTTGAACGTTATTTAACCATTAAAAAAGCAACAAAAGATGAATCTAACTTAATGGGTCAGATTAGGTCTTACATTCAATCGGGTAATTTGGAAGGTGCATCGGCAATGTTAAGAAATAACAACTCTCCCCTTTCTCGTATGTTGCAAAAAGGATTAAAACGTATTGGTCGCCCTATAAAAGATATCGAAGGTGCAATTGAAAACGTTGGAAAATTGGAAGTTTCGAAATTGGAAAAAAACATAAGCATTTTAGGAATCGTGGCAGGTATTGCACCAATGCTTGGCTTCGTAGGTACAATTGTTGGGGTTATTACAATTTTCCATCAGGTATCCATTAAAGGCGCTATCGAAATCGGTACCATTTCTGGTGGTTTGTATACTAAAATGATTACTTCTGCAACCGGATTAATTATCGGTATTATCGCTTACGTTTTATACCACATTTTAAATATAATGGTCGAAAAAATCATTCTTAAAATGGAAACAGATGCAATTGACTTTATTGATTTATTAGAAGAACCAGGTAAATAATGAATTTAAGAAAAAGAACAAAAGGCTCTGTAGAAGTACATACATCGGCATTAAACGATATTATGTTTTTCTTGATGCTGTTTTTTCTATTGGCATCTGCGGTTGTAAATCCACAGGTAGTTAAGTTATTATTGCCTCAATCATCAAGCGGACAACAATCTACGGCCAAAAAAGCAGTAACAGTTAGTATAGACGAAAATTTAAATTATTTCGTTGATAAAAAACCAGCAACAGCAGAAAGTTTACAGCCCGCAATTGAGGCTTATCAAAAGCTTGCTCCAGATATGACTATCATTTTATATGTAGCTAAAAATGTACCTGCAGAAAATATTATGGTTGCTTACGATGTTGCGAACAAATTGAAATTAAAACTTGTTTTAGCTGTAGAGCCTAAAAAGTAATGAATTACAAAGAAGAAAATAATTATCCAAAAGCAGTAGCGATATCCTCAGGGATAATGGCACTATTGCTTGCAATTAGCTTTCTAATTGTGATTAATTCTTTCGAACCACCTGAAGAGTTGGGCATGGGCGGCATGGTTGTAAATTATGGAACTGCTGAAACCGGAATGGGTGATGATTATACAAGTATAGAAGAGCCTTCTGCAGACCCAAATGCAAATAATAAAGCGCCAGATAAAGTTGTTCCTGAAGAAAAAGTAACCGAAAACACAACCGTTGAAACTGGAGATAAGGAAATTCAAACGCAAAATACCGAAGAAGCAATTAGTGTAAATACCAAACCAACTAAAGCAGTTGTAAAAACACCAACTACAGCTACTGAACAAAAACCAACAACACCAGTTATCAATCAAAATGCTTTGTACAAAGGCAAAAAGAGTACTGGTCAAGGTGGCGGTGATGGAACTGGGAATACACCTGGTAATCAAGGTTCTAAAAATGGTGACCCTTTGGCAAATAATTATGGCGAAGGTGGTTCTGGATTTGGAAATAAACCAATCGAATTAAGACGTTTCTCTAATCTGGTTACGCCGAAAGATGATGGTCAGAAAACTGGTAAAATTGCAATCAGAATTTATTTTAATAAATCTGGCGATATTACAAGAGCGAATCAAGAATTAAAGGGTTCTACAATTACAGACACAGAACTGGTAAATAAATGTATTCAGGCGGTATTAAATTCTACTTTGAATAAATCTGATATTGGTACAGACAATCAAACTGGAGTTGTGGTATTTAACTTTAAGGTGAAGTAAATTCAATAACCTTTTATACTTTTGTGGTCATAGATTATTATGAACTACCAGCAAACGCTTGATTTTTTATACAGTAAACTCCCAATGTTTACCCGTATTGGCGCATCAGCTTTTAAGAAGGATTTAACAAATACAATTATCCTTTGTGAAGCTTTGGATAATCCTCAAAACAAATTTAAGAGCATACATGTTGCCGGTACAAATGGCAAGGGTTCAACCTCACACATGCTGGCTTCTGTTTTACAGGCACAAGGTTTTAAAACGGGCTTATATACCTCTCCTCACCTTAAAGATTTTCGTGAGCGAATTCGTATTAATGGCAAAATGATTAGCAAAACAGAAGTTAAATCTTTTGTTCAAGCTAATAAAAAGTTAATATATAAAATAGAACCTTCGTTTTTTGAAGTTACTGTTGCAATGGCTTTCGAGCATTTTGCAAAACATGAGGTAGATATTGCCGTTATCGAAGTTGGTTTGGGAGGGCGTTTAGATTCAACCAACATTATTACACCAGAAATTTCTGTAATCACCAACATCAGTTTGGACCACACCAACATGCTTGGTAATACGCTCGAAGAAATTGCAGGTGAAAAAGCAGGTATCATTAAAAACGGTATCCCTGTAGTTATAGGGGAAACACAAGCAGCATCTCAACCCGTTTTTATTACTAAAGCGACTTCGGTAAAAGCCCCAATATTTTTTGCTGATGATACATTAAAAGTTCAGGATGTCGTTGTAAAAAATAGTAAGCTTGGTTTATCTATTTATGAAAATGATGAGGTTAAATATCCAAATATTAAAAGCGATTTAACGGGTTTATATCAACCTAAAAACATTGTAACCGTATTAAAGGCACTAGAGATTTTAAGCCAGAAAACAGAAACTAAGATTGTAAAACAGGCCGTTTACGATGGCTTGAAACAGGTTAAAAAATTAACCCAATTACAAGGTCGCTGGCAAACTTTAAGTAAAAACCCTTTAGTAATTTGCGATACCGGACATAACGAAGCTGGTATAATAGAAGTAGTTAAGAATATAGAATCGACACCTCATAAAAATCTTCATATTGTTTTTGGAATGGTAAAAGATAAGGATATTACCAAGGTTTTATCTCTTGTTCCGAAACAAGCTACTTATTACTTTTGCAAACCAGATATTGAACGAGGTCTTGATGCTAACGACTTAAAAGAGCAAGCAAATGCCTTCAATTTAAAGGGAGATTCTTTTAATTCTGTGCAGGAAGCAAAGCAGGCAGCCATTAAAAAAGCAGGCAAAGAAGATTTAGTTTTTATAGGCGGAAGTACTTTTGTTGTGGCTGAAGCGATATAAAAACTTTACAGAAAGTTCAAACAAACTTCATCTAAAAATTCTACTTTTAGCTTTTAAACGAAAATAGAATGAAGAAAATTTCTTGCTTAATTGTTTCCCTATCCATCCTCTCTTTAACCACCGTTTCTGCACAGACTAAAAAAGCAACTACAGCTGCTAAAGCTTTTCCTGCAGAAGTTGCACGCCCTAAGTTAGTTGTAGGTTTAGTTGTAGACCAAATGCGTTGGGATTATTTATATCGCTACTACAACCGCTATTCAAACGGCGGATTCAAGAGATTAATTAATGAAGGTTTTTCTGTTGAAAACACATTTATTCCTTACACACCTACTTACACCGCAGTTGGCCACACAACAATTTATACTGGCTCGGTGCCCGCTATACATGGCATTATTGGTAACGATTGGTACAATGTAGAAAGCAAAAAGAATGTTTATTGTACTGAAGATTCTACGGTTGTTACTGTAGGTAGTACACCATCTTCCGAAGGAAATATGTCTCCAAAAAACCTTTTGGCTACTACAATAACTGATGAATTAAGATTGGCAACTAATTTTAGAGGTAAAGTTATCGGCATCTCTTTAAAAGATAGAGGCTCTATTTTACCAGCGGGCCATGCTGCAAATGCCGCTTATTGGTACCAGGGAAGTACAGGTAACTGGATTACAAGTTCTTACTACATGAAAGAAGTACCAACCTGGATTGCAGATTACAATAAACTTAAACTGGCTAATAAATTCTATGCTAAAAATTGGGAGACTTTATATCCGATTAATACTTATGTAAACAGCACAAGTGATGAGAAAGCTTATGAAGGAAAAACCAGCACTTTCCCTCACCTGCTTACTCAAAATATTAATAAAAACTTTGATGCAATTAGAAGCACACCTTACGGAAATACAATTACACTTGATTTAGCTAAACTTGCCATTCTTTCTGAAGATTTAGGTCAGGATAATATTACCGATTTCTTAGCTGTAAGTTGTTCTGCAACTGATTATGTTGGCCACGGTTACGGACCAAACTCTATTGAAGCTGAAGATACTTATTTGCGTTTAGATAAGGATTTTGAAGAGTTTTTCAACTATTTAGATAAAAAAGTAGGTAAAGGGAATTATACAGTTTTCTTAAGTGCCGATCATGGTGTTGCACACGTTCCTGGTTTTATGAAAGAAAATAAATTGCCTGGCGGTACAGTTAGCGATAGAGATATCGTTTTCAAGCTTAATGCATTTTTAAATGATAAATTCAAAGTAAACAATGTTGTGCTAAAATCGATGAATAATCAAATCATTTTTGATCATGATAAAACGGATAATGGTACAGTAAGCTTCGATGTAATTAAAGCTGCATCAATTGAATTTCTAAAAAGAATGGATGGTTTTGCCAATGTTGTAGATATTTCAAAAATATCGATGGCAACACTTCCTGAGATTCAGAAAAAGATGATTACAAATGGTTACAATGCAAGAAGAAGCGGCGATTTATATTATATTTTAGATCCAAATTGGTTTAATGGTGCTAGTACAGGAACAACACACGGAAATTGGAATCCTTATGATGCACATATTCCTTTAGTATTTATGGGCTGGGGAATTAAACATGGTGCAACAAATAAAACGCATTATATGACAGATATTTCTGCAACCCTTGCAGCACTTTTACACATTCAAATGCCAAACGGTTGTGTTGGTGAGCCAATTACTGAAATAACAGATAAATAAACCACTATGCATTGAAAGTGCATAGGTTTGGGTAAAGAAAAACTGAAATTCTTTCTTCAAACGGTCGTCATTGCCAGGAACGAAGCAATCTTACAGCTATAAGCTTTTTTTAGCACATTAGGATGGCTTCGTGCCTCGGAATGGTCTTGCATTTCTTAAATGGTTAATTTTTATCATAAAATGTCATTTATATTGATTTAATGCAACAATTGTCGTTGCAGTTAGTATAATTCTACTTGATGTTGGTATAATTCTACTTGCAGTTCATATAATTCTACTTGAGGTTCGTATAATTCTACTTGAGGTTCATATAATTCTACTTGAGGTTGGTATAATTCTACTTGCAGTTCATATAATTCTACTTGAGGATACTAGTCATGCTCAACTTGATTGGGCATCTTAATACTTTAGCAGGCATATATAATGTTTCCTTTCTAGCGGCTTCACGATTCCCGTTTTCACGAGAATGACGTAAGGAGTCGTCATGCTGCTATTGGCGTTACGTCATGCTCAACTTGATTGGGCATCCTAATGCTTTCGCAGGCATATATTGTTTTCTTTCTATCGCTTTAGGATTCCCGTTTTCATCTATCGTGTGGACACATCTTTTTGTTTAATTTGCATGATATATGCAACGGGGATTTACAGATCTATGTGATGATCGATTACTTTTTAGAGGGAATAAGATTTTAA
>NZ_JBHSBY010000010.1:0-12564 GCF_042650905.1 Pedobacter jamesrossensis
TCCCGCTCCTTCCGAACCGGGTTGCAAAGGTAACAATCTTTAACACTATCGCAAAGTTTATTTTAAAATAATTTAAACCTCTTTAATATCCCTAACAACATGTAATCCTCTTTCCCTGTTCCTCCGAACCGGGTTGCAAAAGTAGAAAAAAAATTAGCCCAAACAAATAGAATCTGCCCTTTGTTCGAATACTTTTCGCAACTATATGATATACAAGCAGAAAAAATGAACGGCGATACAGGTTGTTTTTAATTAGATGCCATTTGGATAGGTTTAATTGGGATTTTAGGTTCAAGCAGGCTTGGTTTGGTTATGATATTATCACAAATGAGGGCTTGCGTTGGGGGGTAATGTTGGTAAAGCTGTCCTTCGACTACGCTCAGGAGGACAGACTGCAATTCAACCGGGATGATGGATATAATTTCTTTTTATAGGAATGGCAGGATTAGTAGGCTTCATTTTGGCTTAAGAAAAATTCGACAATGAATGTAAGCATGCGCTACGACTTACTCAAATTACTATGCTGGCATAATTTTACCCTTAATAGGCCTTTATATACGCTTCATCTATGGCTAGGGTATGCTTAGACTATTACTTAACAAAAACGATTCTTTCTACTAATTAAACTTAATATACCTGTCGGTTTTTTAATCTGACCAAGCTAATAAACCCCACCCTAATGGAAAAACCGCAAGGCGAAGCAGGAGCCGAGGATTTGAAATGAAGGGCGGGACTACATATATAGTACTATAAGCCCTGATTTGATAAAGAATTAATATTGACCTGTACTTAATAAAACCAATGTACAGGCTTCTAAAGGTTCAATCCCGTTTGCATTTAAAAGTTTTTCTAATTCGTAATTCTCTGTACCAGGATTGAAAATAACTCTTTTCGGTTTTGTTTTTAAAATATAATCATGGTATTGAGCTTGCAAGGCGGGACCAATATATAATGTAATGGTATCAATATCGTTGTGAATTTCGCCTGGTTTCTCAATTTCTACTCCTGCGACTTCACCGCGTTTGATACCGACATTAACAATATCGTGATTGAAGCGGGTTAACATATTCGCGGCTTTATATGAATACCTTGAGGAATCGGGTGAAGCGCCTATGATTAATGTCTTTTTCATTATAAATTAAAATTTAGAAAGTAATGCAATTTGTCCGGAGTGATATGCGTGATGCTGAACTAAACCATTTACTAATTCGATTTTTGTAACCCCTGTACCCAAAACAGGATTTCTTTCGTCTTTGGTTTCATCATCCCAATGGCTATCTTTTATAGATTCACAAACACGAATTAGCTCTTCGTTTGCAATTTTGAAATCAAATATTATTTTTTCCCAAGCTTTTGGCGTTTTATCATTTGGATTTGGCCAATCGCCCATTTCGGGTTCTGCGGCTGTTTTTCCTGTTAATCTTGAGGAAACCTCTTCTGTCCAGGAAGTTAAATGTAAAGCAATTTCGGCAATGGAATGTGCATTTGTTATATAATGTTCGAAAGCATTTTCTGGCTTAACGTTATTAAGGGTTTGCATAACATGATTTCCATGCCATGCATCGCCATTAAAAGCTTTTTTAATTTCGTTTGTAATTATAAACATATTGAAACAACAATCTTAACTTATATAATGTTTGTTATTTTGCTGCAAGGATTGCGTTTGCACAATTAATTCCATCGATGGCTGCCGAAACAATGCCACCTGCATAGCCTGCTCCTTCTGCGCATGGATATAAACCGCGAATTTGGGGATGCTGATAAGTTTCTTTATCTCTCGGGATACGCACTGGTGAAGAGGTTCTGCTTTCTACTCCTACTAATATTGCTTCGTTAGTATAATAGCCTCTTATCTTTTTGCCAAATAAAGGTAGTGCCGACTTTAAACTTTCGGATACAAATTCTGGCAAAATATTATCGAGCATTACACTTTTTGTTCCTGGCAGGTATGAATTCTTTGGTAAATCGATAGAAAGTTTGTTGTTTACAAAGTCCATCATCCGCTGTGCAGGTGCAACTAAATTACCACCTCCGGCCTCGAAAGCTAATTTTTCTATTTGAGATTGGAAGTTTAGCATTCTTAATGGGTCATAACCCTGAACATCATTTAAAGTAACCTGAACTACCGTACCCGAATTGGCAAAGGGATTATTCCTTTTAGATGGAGACCATCCGTTAACCACAATTTCGTTTTCGCCTGTTGCACATGGGGCTATAATACCACCAGGGCACATGCAAAATGAGAATACTCCACGAGCACCAACTTGTTCTACTAAACTATAATAAGCCGGAGGTAGAAACTCAGAACGAGTATCGCAATGGTATTGAGCCGTATCTATAATTTCTTGAGGATGCTCTATACGAACGCCTAATGCAAAAGGTTTCGCTTCGATTAAAATATTTTTGCTGTTTAATAATTCGTACACATCTCTGGCAGAATGACCTGTTGCCAGTATAATATTATCGGCATACAATTTATCCTCGAAATTAATTTCGATACCTTTCACTTTCCCGAACTCGATTAAAATATCGGTCATCTGACTATCAAACATCACCTCGCCGCCAGCATTTAATATTGTATCTTTTATTGAGGTGATGATATGAGGCAATTTATTTGTGCCAATATGAGGGCGGGCATCTATAGCGATATCTGGTTCGGCTCCATGATTTACAAAAACCTGAAGCACTTTATTAATATCACCACGTTTGTTAGAGCGGGTATATAATTTTCCATCTGAATAAGTTCCTGCGCCACCTTCGCCGTAACAATAATTCGACTCGGTATTTACTAAACCTTGCTTATTTATTGCAGCCAAATCTCGGCGGCGTTGTTTTACATCTTTACCGCGTTCGATAATAATTGGCTTTAAACCATTTTCTATACACTGCAAAGCGGCAAATAATCCTGCTGGGCCAGCACCTATAATAATTACGGGTTTAGCATTACTGACATTTTGATAGTTAATTGTGTAAATTTCTGCAATTGGTTCTTCATCAATAAAAACTTTTATTTGCAGGCGATATATAACTTTACGAGAACGGGCGTCGATAGAACGTTTTAAAATTTCGTAGCCCCTAATACGATTCTGTGGCAGGTTTAAGCCTTCAGCTAATTTCTGATTGATAATTTCGCTTTGCTCAACCTCGTGTGGGAGTAATGTAATTTCGATATCTTTTTGCATAATCTGTCAGGTTTTTATCCCGAATTGTAACAAAGGTACAGATTTTGCAATCTTATTAGTAAATTGACCTTAATTCAATTTGATTAAATAAAACAAAAACCATAAAAATGAAAAGATTAGTATTTGGAATTTTAGCTGCTGTAATTGCAGTTAGCACTTTAAGTTCATGCGGATACAATAGCATGGTTAAACTTGATGAAAATGTAAAATCGAAGTGGGGAACTGTGCAAACCCAATATCAAAGAAGAGCAGATTTAATTCCAAACTTAGTAAGCACGGTAAAAGGTGCTGCTAAATTTGAGCAAGGTACGTTAACTGCTGTTGTAGAAGCTCGTGCAAAAGCGACACAAATGACAGTTAAAGCTGATGACTTGACACCTGAAAATATTCAGAAATATCAGGCAGCACAAGGTCAGTTAAGTCAGGCGTTAGGTAAGTTATTATCAATTACCGAAGCTTATCCAGAATTGAGAGCGACTCAACAATTCAGCGATTTATCGGCACAACTTGAGAGCACTGAAAATAGAATTACTGTTGCACGTAAAGATTTTAATGATGCAGTACAAGAATATAACGGAAAAATCCGGTCGTTTCCAACAAACTTAACAGCCGGAATGTTTGGCTTTAAAGCTAAAGGTTATTTTGAAGCTGATGCTACAGCTAAAGATGCTCCGAAAGTAGAATTTTAATATTCTGACTATAACATTTGAGGGTAATAGATGTTTATTCAGTTGAACATTTGTTACCCTTTTTACTTCATTTTAAAATAAAGATATGTCGTTATTTTCAGATATTGAACAAGAAAAAATTGCAAAGGCAATTGCTGATGCAGAGAAAGCAACATCAGGAGAAATCAGAATTGCTATTGACAAACATTGTGAGGCTGATCCATATGAAAAGGCTATTGAATACTTTTCAAAGCTAGACATGGATAAAACGGCTCAAAACAATGGCGTGTTAATTTATTTAGCACATGCTGACCATAAATTTGCCATTATCGGTGATAAAGGAATTAATAAAGTTGTTCCTGTTGATTTTTGGGAAACCACGAAAGTTGCAATGAAAGCACATTTCGCCAAGGGTGATTTGGCAGATGGAATTATTGCTGGTGTTTCTTTGGCAGGCGAAAAACTAGCCTTATTCTTTCCTTATCAACCCGGAGATATAAATGAGCTGCCAAATGATATTGTATACCTTGATAATAAAGAAAATTAATAATCGATGAAAAAATTATTCCTTTTATCGCTCTTCAGTTTATTATTTTCTTTTGCATTTGCACAAGATTTTCCTGAAAAGCCTTCTACGTTAGTTAATGATTATTCAGGAGTTTTATCGGCAAGCCAAAAACAGTCGCTTGAGCAAAAACTCGTTGCCTTTGACGATTCTTCTTCAACTCAAATTTCAATAGCGATATTGAAATCAGTGGGCGATTACGATATTAATGAATATGCTGTAGAGTTGGGTAGAAAATGGGGAGTTGGCCAGAGTGGCAAAAACAACGGCATTATGATTGTTGTAGCTGTTGGCGATAGAAAAATATCTATCCAAACCGGTTACGGCGTAGAAGGCGCACTACCAGACATCTATGCAAAACGTATAATCGAAAATGATATTAAGCCATATTTTAAAGCTGGCGATTACTATTCTGGTTTAGATGCCGGTACAACCTCAATTATAAAATACACCAAAGGTGAATACAAAAATGATAAACCTAGGGTTTCTTCTAAAAATGGAGGATCTGGTAGCGTAATTGTTATCATCATCATCATAATTGTGATTATAGTTATCATGCGCAAAGGTGGTGGCGGTGGAAATGGCGAAATTATTGGAAGCCGCGGTGCATCTAATGCTTTATTCTGGGCTATGCTTTTCGGAAGCGGCGGCGGTGGTCGTGGTGGAAGTGGCTTTGGTGGAGGAAGTAGCTGGGGCGGCGGGGGCTCATCAGGTGGCGGATTTGGCGGATTTGGTGGCGGAAGTTTCGGCGGTGGAGGCTCAAGCGGAAGTTGGTAACTTTGATTGATGATTTTAGATTGACGACTTACGATTAATAAATGATTTCCCTTTTAGCCCTCTAAAAAATGTTTAGAAAAGATTTAATTACAGCGGAGATTCAGAAACTGGCTGAGGTTTTAGCCCGAATAATGGGCTTAAAATTGGAAGGTAAATTTGCCGAAGCAGAATCTGTTTTTAACGAAACGATGCAAAATAGCTTTGCAATTCCAAAAGAAGTTCTTGATGATGAAGGCAATATTGAGTTCGAAAAATGGTTAAATGAAAGTGATATTCCTGCAGACAAACTCGATTCTTTAAGCGAATTTTTATATTATGAATTAGGCATTAGTGATGAAAGGAATAAAGCTATTGCGCCAAAGCTTAATTTAATTTATAATCAATTGGCTGATAAACATAAAATTGTTCACCTGGTAAATCTTCATCGCCAAAAAACAATACAACAATATCTTTAATTTTCAATCGGATAAACAATTTATATATGATTATAGAAAAGTGGCAAAAAATTGCTTCTAAATATTTAGTGAGAGAGAAATGGGCTACGCTTCGGGTAGATGAAGTTAAGCTACCTAGTGGAATAATTAAAGATGATTACTATGTTCTTGAATATCCAAATTGGGTTAATGCAATTGCTTTAACAGAAGAAGGAAAAATAATCATGGTTCGTCAATATCGCCACGCTGCAGATATTGTTTCTTTAGAAGTTCCTGGCGGAGTGATGGATGGTGATGAAGAACCCGATTTTGCAATTAAACGTGAACTGCTTGAGGAAACTGGTTATAGTTTTAAAACATGTAAAATGATTGCAGAGCTTTATCCAAATCCTGCAACTGCAAATAATGTAACTTATACTTATTTTCTAACTGGCGGAATTAAGACTCATGAGCAGCATTTAGATGAACATGAAATTTTAAATGTAGAAGAATATACGGTTGAAGAAATAAAACAATTCTTAAAAGAAAATAAAATTGCTCAGGCTTTGCATGTAGCTGCATTGCATTATGGCTTGGCCGAAATCGAAAATTTGCAATAAAAGGTTAACCACCTAAGAAACCTTAGAACATCTAAGTTTTTCATAAATATTAATTAAACAAAAAAGACCTGATTTTTATCAAATCAGGTCTTTTTTGTTTATGGTCAACATATTAGGTTTAGCCTATACCTTTAAACCTTTTACCTTAAACTAGCTCATTTTTAATTTTTTCTGAATATCGTGAACGTAAGCTTTAAACTTTTTATCGGTATCAATTAAATCTTCTACAGTTTGACAAGCATAAATCACTGTACTGTGATCGCGACCGCCAAAGAAAGCACCAATTGTTTTTAACGATGATTTAGTATGGCTTTTTGAAAGGTACATCGAAATTTGACGAGCCTGAACAATTTCACGCTTACGAGTTTGCGATTTAACCATATCAACAGGTACTTCAAAATATTCGCAAACCAGTTTCTGAATGTATTCCATCGAAATCTCTTTTGAAGTATTTTTGATGAAGTTTTTCAGCATTTGCTTAGCCAGGTTCAAATCGATTTCTTTTTTATTCAATGTCGCTTGAGCTAATAAAGAAACCATTGCACCTTCAAGTTCACGTACGTTGTTATCAATATTATGTGCAACATATTCTACAACTTCGCCTGGTAATTCAATACCGTCGGCATACATTTTCTTTCTTAAAATAGCAATACGGGTTTCCAAATCAGGAATCTGTAAATCTGCAGAAAGGCCCCATTTAAAACGACTTAACAAACGCTCTTCCAAACCAGCTAAATCTTTCGGTGCTTTATCAGAGGTTAAAATAACCTGTTTGCCCGATTGGTGTAAGTGATTAAAAATATGGAAGAAAATATCCTGAGTTTTTTCCTTACCTGCAAAATTGTGTACATCATCCATGATGATAACATCCATTGCCTGATAAAAATTAACGAAATCGTTAATTGTATTGTTTTTTAACGAGTCTACAAATTGCTGGCAAAATTTCTCACAGCTTACATAAATAACAAGCTTATCCGGCATACTGCGTTTAATCTCGTTACCGATTGCTTGCGCAAGGTGGGTTTTACCTAAACCTACGCCACCATAAATCATTAAAGGATTAAAAGATGTACCACCTGGTTTTGCTGCAACAGCGTAACCTGCAGAGCGAGCCAAACGATTGCAATCTCCTTCGATATAATTTTCGAAAGTATAGTTAGAATTTAATTGTGGATCTACGTTTAATTTTTTCAATCCGGGGATGATAAACGGATTTTTGATATCCTTATTAATTGATACCGGAATTGGCATCGATTGCACTTTTGCTTCTGCTCCGTTTCCGTTCGATGGCATATTTGTAGTGTAAGGATTACCGCTGTTAGATGACTTATCTACAACGATATTATATTCCAACCTGCCATCCTCTCCAAGTTGCTTTTTAACTGTTTTACGTAGTAAGCCTACATAATGCTCTTCAAGCCATTCGTAAAAGAATAAACTCGGTACCTGAATGGTTAAAACCTTACCTTCCAACTTAAGGGCTGTTATTGGCTCGAACCAGGTTTTAAAACTTTGGTTCGGGATGTTATCCTTAATAATTTGAAGACAGTTCTTCCACACTTCTGTACAAGTTTTTTCCATTGCGATTTCTATAATTTATTGGTTTTCAGTGCCGATTCGAATTTACGGGATGGTCCGTTTCGGGACTACGAATATTGACAAAATTATCAACATTTGAAACAAAAATTTCAAATATTTCGTAACATATTCATAAGCAGTAACCTACCCTACTTAACCTGAATTTTTAATGTGGATAACTATTTATTAACATTGGTTTTCCACATAAAATCTACGTATTAATGCATTTAGCCCTTAATTGCGAATCAGACACATAAAAGCAAAATCCAAGCCATTATGATTGATAGTGGAACGAATTTCATAGTTTTTATTTCTTGTAGCATAAAAGCTACTGAAACCAAAGGGTTTGCATAGCAACAAATAAAAAGCTGCCAATACCTTTCAATTTAGTAAATAAAAAACTGTAGTGCCATTTCCCCTTTTAAGGACAAACGTTTAAATATTTGAGATTAATTTAGAGGTGATATAAGAATTTAATACTCGCCAAAGCTATCACGCAGTGAATCTGCAATTTCTCCTAGTGTTGCGTACTTTTCAACAGCATCAATAATTAATGGCATTAAATTTATTTCAGCATCAGCCGAAACCCTTATTAAATCTAACGCTTCTCGTACTTCATTGTTGTTTCGCTCTGCCTTTAATTTTTCTAGTTTTTCTGTTTGCAATTTCCTTATAGAGTCATCGATATTAAAGACTTCAGTTATGCCTTCTTCTTTCTGGGTAAACTTATTTACGCCAACCGAAATGCGACTGCCGTCTTCAATTTCATTTTGATACTCATAAGCCGACGCAGCAATTTCCTGCTGCATATAATCGCTTTCAATTGCATTTACAGAACCACCCATGGCATCAATCTTATCAATGTATGCCCATGCAGCAGCTTCAACCTCATCAGTTAAGTTTTCTACGAAAAAGGAGCCTGCAAGTGGGTCTACAGTATCTGTGACGCCACTTTCGAAACCAATAATCTGCTGCGTTCGAAGCGCAATTTTTGCTGCTGCTTCTGTTGGCAACGACAAAGCTTCATCGTAACCGTTTGTATGCAAAGACTGTGTTCCACCTAAAACCGCAGCCATAGCCTGATTAGTTACGCGTATAACATTATTTAAAGGCTGTTGCGCAGTTAATGTAGAACCTCCGGTTTGTGTGTGAAAACGAAGCATTTGCGCTTTTTCATCAGTAGCACCAAGTTCTTTTGTAATCTTAGCCCACATGCGCCTTGCCGCTCTGAATTTTGCAATCTCTTCGAAAAAATTGTTGTGGCAATTAAAGAAGAATGATAATCGCTTTGCGAAAATGTTAATATCCAAACCTTTATCAATTGCTGCTTTTAAGTAAGTTTTACCATTTGCCAAAGTAAAGGCCAGTTCTTGCACAGCAGTTGAACCAGCTTCGCGAATATGATAACCAGAAATAGAAATGGTATTCCATTTTGGCACTTCTTTACTGCAAAACTCAAAAATATCGGTAATTAACCGCATAGATTGTTTTGGCGGATAAATATAAGTTCCTCTGGCTGCGTATTCTTTTAATATATCATTTTGTATGGTTCCAGAAATTTGCTTTAAATCTGCACCTTGCTTTTTTGCTAAGGCAATATACATCGCTAACAAAATCGAAGCCGTCGCATTTATTGTCATCGAGGTTGTAATGTTTTTCAACTCAATACCATCAAACAAAATTTCGATATCTTTTAATGAATCTATGGCTACACCAACCTTTCCTACTTCACCATCGGCCATTTCGTGGTCAGAATCGTAACCAATTTGCGTAGGCAAATCAAAAGCCACAGATAAACCTGTTGTTCCTTGCCCCAATAAATAATGATAACGTTTGTTAGATTCTTCGGCAGTTGAAAACCCAGCATACTGTCTCATAGTCCATAAACGGCCGCGATACATATCTTTCTGAATTCCTCTGGTAAAAGGAAATTCTCCTGGCTTCTCATCCATCGGCTTTGCCGAAGTATAAAGTTCTTTTATTTCGATGCCAGATGTTGTGGTATGTTTTTTATCGCTCATATTTGGTTAGTTGAATGGTTAACCGTTAAAGTTGTTTTAATGGGTTAATTAAAAACTATACTGTTTCAATTAACCGATTAAACATTTAACCAATTAACTAAAAAATTTAAAATAGCTTTTCAATATCTTTTTTAATCAGTTCGATGGTTAAATCGTAAGGATTTTCATCAATACTGGCCATGTGCTGTAAAATTGCTTTACTTAATTCTATTCCATTTGCATCGGAAGGCAAACCTTGCACCGCATTGTTAATCATTGCAATGGTATCATCCTTTAATTTACGAACTACATTCCATGTTACACTGCCAACATAAAGTTGCTGCGTAATGTTATGCTGAAATTCGGATCTCACCTCATTCAAAATCCCAGCTTGTAAGGTTGCAATTCCAATTCCTTGCTGATGCAGGCGAACCAAAAGATTTGCCGGATTAATTCTATCGACAAAAATGATTAAACGCTCGTGTGCCTGAAGTCTAAGCGGCAAAATATGCGCCTTGCTTTCTTTATTTAATTCAATTGTTTTCAAATTAAAAAACCGTTGAATATCATTCTTCAACAAGTAATAAATGGTTAAAAGCGAAAGGAAAATCCCTGTAAAAAGGACTACAATATCTGTAATTATTTGTTGTGCGTTCATTGTATTGTTTAACTACGGTAATATTAACATCCGGATAAAAGCAAAAATGTGCATTATTATTTATATTTGTAACAGATAAAATTTAAATAACATGAGCACAACAGTTGATACAGCATTTGCACCAGTTACTTTTTCAGAAGGCGCAGCAAAAGAGTTATATAAATTAAAAGATCAACAAGAAATTGGTGATGATTACGGATTACGTGTAGGCGTTGAAGGTGGCGGTTGCGCAGGCATGAATTATATTTTGGGTTTCGACCAAAGAAAAGAAGGCGATCAGGAATTCCAAATTGATGGCATTAGAGTATTCATGAATAAAGCGCATCAAATGTATTTAATGGGCATGATGATTGACTGGCAAGATGGCTTAAACTCTCGTGGTTTTACGTTTGTTAACCCAAATGCAACAAGCACATGCGGTTGCGGCACAAGTTTTTCGGCATAAAGAAAATATTATTGTAACATAATGCACAGTCCCCTTGTCTAAACATCGGGACTTTTTTATTTTTAAGGCAATTGTCTTGCAAATATTCCATTGCAATTACGCTATATAACTAAATGAATTACAGAGAAAATATCAGGCTGGCATTACAATCTATCAAAAGCAACCGCTTACGCACAATGTTAACAGCATTAATTATTGCTATTGGCTTAAGTGCTCTAGTTGGTATTTTAACTACTTTGGATGCGGTAAAAACCAGCATGACGGATGCTTTTAGTAGCATGGGCGCTAATTCATTTACAATCCGTAATCGGGGTACCGGAATAAGAATTGGTGGGCAAGGTAAAAGACCAAAGCCTTTTAAAGCAATTAGATATGAAGATGCTGTTCGCTTTAAAGATAGCCTAAAAACACCTGCAACAGTTGCTGTAAGTGTTTTTGCTAGTGGTGGCTCTACAATAAAAAATGGCAGTTTAAAAACGAATCCAAATATAAATGTTCAGGGTATTGATGAAAACGGACTTGCTTCTCAAGGTCTGAGTTTATCTGAAGGAAGAAACTTTAGTAAATCTGAAGTTGAGATGGGTAGCAATGTTTGTATTGTTGGGAGCGAGGTTGTAGACAAGCTTTTTAAAGACCAAGATCCGATTGATAAGCTGATAAATGTTGGAAACAATAGATTTAAGATTGTAGGAATTTTAGTTTCTAAAGGCTCGAGTATGGGATTTAGTGGAGATAGAGCTGTTTATGTTCCATTATTAAAAGCGAAACAAATAAATTCTAATGCAAATCCATCTTATACCATTACGGTTATGGTGCCTACAAATGATATGCAGGAAAACATAATCGGCGAATCGACAGCTTTATTTAGAAATATTAGAAAGGTTAAAATTAGCGAGCCTAATAATTTTGAAATTACTAAAAGTGATGCTGTAGCGCAAACTCTTTTTGAAAACTTAGCCTTTGTTGCAATTGGTGGCGTTGCTATTGGAATTATTACCTTAATCGGAGCATCAATTGGTTTAATGAATATCATGTTGGTATCAGTAACAGAGCGCACTCGCGAAATCGGTATCCGTAAAGCAATTGGCGCAAACCCAAAAGTTATTCGTCGTCAGTTTTTAATTGAGGCAGTTGTAATTTGCTTAATGGGCGGTAGTTTTGGTATATTCTTAGGCATTCTTATAGGCAACTTAATATCACTTGCCATGGGCGGATCGTTTATAATTCCGTGGTTATTTATTTTAGGTGGCTTTGTAATATGTGTTGGAGTGGGAATTTTATCAGGCTATTACCCTGCTAAGAAAGCATCTAAATTAGATCCTGTTGAAGCGTTGCGATACGAATAAGCAATTATTAATGAAAGTTTCTTTGTTCTTAATTAGAGACAAACATTTTTAAGCTGATGTAATGTCAACATGCTTTGCATTGAATTTATATGTAAGCTTTCTTCTAAAGCGGCAGCATGTTTTAAATGATGCATGTCGCTTCCAATAAAATCAACTAAATGATTTTCAACCATTTGCTCCGCTACCTTTTTTGCGCCAGAGCCATAATAACGGATCAAGCAAAAAAGTTGGGGATTAATCTTATGCATAAATTTTAGATAATCTGAATAGAAAGAATTTCACATTCCTCACACCTCTGAACTGTGATCTGAA
>NZ_JBHSBY010000011.1:0-22745 GCF_042650905.1 Pedobacter jamesrossensis
TTTTTGCTTCATTAGCTCATAATCGAGCTGTTCTTCTCTCGTCATAACAAACTGTATCTAAAGTTAGTGATTTTAACTTTTGACACAGTTTATTTTACACCCTCAAAAATATTAATCCTTGTTCTTTACTCTTTATTCCTTTTTCGTTTCTTCTTATTCCACTTCTTCATTAAAACTTCATAATTGAAATGCACCTTTGAATAACAAAACACAAGAAGCGATTTCCGTTTTGTTAAATTCTAAAAACTCATAATTAGTTTTTTAGTTTTCCGGTTACCCTTATCTGATACCTCATGTATTGCAAAATACATGAGGTTTTTTGTTTTTATTCTGCGCTTTCTTTAAGCATTTGAAAAAGATCTTCTACGCCTCCATCGAACTTAGTTCCGTTTACATAAAATGATGGTGTTCCATTTACGCCACTTCTAATACCACTTTCAAAATCTGATTCCACTTTTTCAGTTACTTCATCCGAACCATAATCCGATTTGAATTTTCCCAAATCCAGTCCAACTTTCTCAGCGAGTTCGTTAAAAAGCGATTCGCCTAATTGGTTTTGATTTTCATAAAGTCCATCATGCATTTCCCAAAATTTACCTTGTAAAGCCGCAGCTTCTGCAGCGACAGCTGCTGGAAAAGCATATTCATGAGCTTCTTGCAATGGAAAATTTCGAAAAATAAATTTAATCTGGTCGCCGAAGGTCTTTTGAATTTGCTTTATAATTGGATAAGCATGACCACAGTGCGGACATTCATAATCGCCAAATTCTACAATTTCTATTGAGGCTGATTTTCCACCTTCAAAATGGTCTTTATCAGATACGGCAGGTTTTAATGTGCTCATAAAATTCTATTTTTTATTAAGTTCTTCCAATGCGTCTAAAATTCCATCTGCTCCAGGATTAACAGCTGTTGGCGATAAATAACTCCATGCAATTTTGCCTTCTTTATCAATTACGAAAAGAGCTCTTTTGCTCTCGCCAACCTCTTCATCGTAAACACCATAAGCTTTAGATACTTTTCCTTTTGGCTCAAAATCGGCTAATAATGGAAAATGTAATTTTCTATCCTGTTCAAAAGCTAAATGGCACCAAACACTATCTACAGAAATTCCAAAAATTTGTGCATCTTGTTTCGTAAAATACTTCAGCATCTCATTGTAAAGTGCCATTTGGTCACTGCAAACCGGACTCCAATCTGCAGGATAGAAAGCAAGAATTACATTTTTTCCTTTAAAATCTTTAAGTTTTATTTTTTGATCGGGAGTAGCATTCAGTTCAAAATCTGGTGCTTTTGCGCCTTTTTCTAACATATTTTTATTTTTTTAATTCAGGTTATATAACTTCACCCAAGTGTTTATAATTAGATTTTATGGTATCAAATACTTCACTCATTTTCCCACCAAGCATAAGTTTAGTCATAGAAACAGTCATTCCTTTAATCTGCTCCCATTCTATTTTCGGTGGCATAGCTAAAGCATTCGGATTAGTTAAAATGTTCAATAAAATTGGCCCATCATAACTTAGCGCATTTGCAATGGCACCTTCAACATCCTCAGGTTTTGAAACCGTAATGCCTTTAAAACCCATTGCTTCAGCAACAAGTGCAAAATCAGGATTTATCATATCGGTTTCATTATCTGGTAAACCATCAACTTCCATTTCGAGCTTAACCATACCCAATGCTCTGTTGTTAAATACAATAATTTTAATTGGCAAATTGTATTGCTTAATTGTTGCTAAATCACCTAATAACATCGATAGACCTCCATCGCCACAAAGCGCTATAACTTGTTGTTCTGGATGAGCAAGTGCAGCTCCAATTGCCATTGGCATTGCGTTAGCCATAGAACCATGATTAAATGAACCTAACATTTTCCTCTTTCCTGTTCCTTTTATAAACCTTGCACCCCAAACACAACACATTCCGGTATCAACCGTAAAAATCGCATCATTGTTACTTAGCTTATCAATTGTATCTGCAACAAATTCTGGTTGAATTTTGTTCTCTTCTCCTCTATCGTTAACATAATTTTGCTGATGAGATTTAACTTTTTCATAAAATGCAAGTTGAGCTTTTAAAAAACTATCATCTTCTTTATTATCTATTAAAGGTAACAAAGCCGTAATTGAATCTTTTATATCGCCGCATAAACCCATATGCAACTTTGCCCTTCTGCCTAATCTTTCCGGACTTTCATCAATCTGAATAATTTTATTTTTTTGAGGCATAAAGTTTTGGTAAGGAAAATCCGTTCCCAAAAGCAAAACCACATCCGATTCGTGCATACTATGGTAGGCAGAAGGCTGACCAAGCAAGCCAGTCATTCCGATTTCGTAAGGATTACCATATTGCATACCCATTTTACCACGGAAAGAAAATCCAATCGGAGCTTTTAATTCTTTAGCCAAAGCAATTACTTCTGCATGAGCTTCAGCGGCACCAATTCCACAATAAATTGTTATTTTTTTGCCTTCATTTAAACAATCAGCTAATAGCTTAAGTTCAATATCTGATGGTCTGATAACAGGTTTGCATTTAAATAACTGCATTGATGTTTCACTTTCCAAAGCATCAAGTTGAGCTACATCACCTGGCAAACCAAATACAGCAACTCCTTTTTTAGTTATTGCATGTTGAATGGCCGATTGAAACATTCTTGGAACCTGAGTTGCAGTTGTTGCGATTTGATTGTAAGAGCTACAATCATCGAATAATTTTGTGGTGTTCGTTTCCTGGAAATAATCCATACCAAACTGACTAGTATCAATCGTAGATGCAATGGCGATTACTGGAACGTGAGAACGATGTGCATCGTACAAACCATTAATTAAGTGAACATGACCAGGACCGCAACTTCCTGCACAACAAGCCAAACCATCTAACTCCGCTTCGGCTGCAGCTGCAAAAGCACCAACTTCTTCGTTTCTAACATGTATCCACTTTATTTTACCATTCCTTCGAACAGCATCATTAAAATAATTTAAACTATCTCCGGTAACTGCGTAAACTCTCTTCACACCTGCCTCAACCAGCATTTCAACAAGTTGTTCTGCAACATTTTTAGCCATATATATAATTCTTAATTTAAAGCTATTAAAGCCTCGAGTTAATTATTGATACTATTTATACTTTAAAAACGATGGTATTGTTTGCCTTCAATTACACTAATTTGTAATTTTTATAGCCTTTGGTTTTGAAAATGAATTAACCTAATTTCTGTCGCTTGATTAAATATGATTGAAGAATTGGATAAAAGCCTTCATTGATATCCGCATCAATTAAATCAATTTTATATTGATTACATTTCAAAGCAATTTGCTGCCGATAATTTGAAACCGCAGCCGTATAATTTTCTTTTACTTGATTTGTATGCAATTTAATGGCTTCGCCAGTTTCCATATCTATGAATTGATAAGGCCTGTTTTCGAAATTAAATTCTACTTCTTTAGATTTATCAACTACGTTAAAAACAATAACTTCATGCTTATTAAATTTTAAATGCTGCAATGCATCAAAAAGTTCGTCAGTTTTTTCTGAGTTAGTTTGTGTGTTAAATAAATCGCTAAAAATGACAACCAACGAGCGTTTATGAATTAGCTCTGCAACCTGATGAAGCGATTCGCTTAAATTAGTTTTCGCATTCGCTTTTGGTTTATGCAGCAATTCTTCTAACTGTGTAAACAAATATTTCTGATGAACCGTGGTAGATTTAGCTGGAGAATTCAATAAAATTTCATCAGTAAATAAACTTAAACCAAATGCATCTCTTTGCTTTTTTAAAAGGTACATTAAAGAAGCCGCAGCCTGAATAGAAAAAGTGAGTTTATTATTTTTCGGCTCAGGAAAATACATCGATGAGGAAACATCAATCACAAACTGGCAACGCAAATTTGTTTCTTCTTCAAACCGTTTGCTATAAAGTTTATCAGTTTTAGCAAATAACTTCCAATCAATATTTTTAACATTATCGCCATTATTGTATTGGCGATGTTCTGCAAATTCTACAGAAAACCCATGAAAAGGACTTTTGTGTAAGCCTGTAATAAAACCTTCTACAACTTGGCTAGCCAATAATTCGAGATTACCGTAACTTGTTTTGTTTTCGTAATTGACTGCCTGCATACAGTAAAGCTAATAAAATATTTATGAATTAATCGAGTATAAAACCATTCCTTTTGAACTTATTTATATGTTTGAAAAGCAATGAAACTAGCTTTTTTAACCTTTGTTCCCGCTACCGTTCCAAATCTTCAGCCAAAGAAAAATTGGCTTGCGGGTTTTCCACTTTATCGGGTTTAGGTGGTGGCTACATTGCACATATCGATAGTAAATAAACCAGATGGGAGTGTCAGCCTCCGATTTCTTCAATCGGAGCTACAACGAAGCGGGACTGAAACTGATTTGAAATACCGAATTAACATTTTCAAATTAATTGCATTTATAGAAAGAAAAAATCCCAAACTCAAACAAATGAATTTGGGATTTAAAATATTTAAACGAAAATATTACTTCTTCGCAATTTTATACAATTTACCATTGTCCGTAACGGAATAAAAAGCCCCATCTTTTCCTTCAACCATATCACGGAACCGCTCGCCTTTACCTTCCAAAAGCCTTTCTTCACCAACAACTTTATTATCTTTAATTACCAGGCGAATAATATGAGAACCACTCAATGCACCAACAAATAAATCCCCCTTCCATTCGGCAATAACATTACTATTGTAAAAAGCAATACTACCAGGAGAAATACTAGGATTCCAGAAATAAATGGGCTGTTCCATTCCTTCTTTTTGTTGAATACCATCGCCAACTTTTTTGCCGCTGTACTCTGTTCCATAAGTTATAATTGGCCAGCCATAATTTTTTCCGGGTTTGATGATATTTACTTCATCACCACCCTTAGGTCCAAATTCTGCTTCCCATAAATCGCCCGTCTGAGGATTTATAGCCAAGCCATCTGGATTACGAAGTCCGTAAGCATATATTTCGGGTCTGGCATCTGCTTTACCTGCAAACGGACCACCAGCGACTGGCTTTCCATCAGTAGTTAAATGTAAAATCTTACCTAATGAAGAGTTTAAATATTGTGCCTGAATTCGGATATCCGAGCCAGAACGTTCTCCTGTACTTACAAATAAGTTGCCGTTCTTATCAAAAACAATTCTAGAACCATACTGAAGTTTCCCCCCGTAGGATGGTGTAGCCCGATAAATTATGGTCTGATTTTCTATCGCAGTTTCGTTTGCAGATAATTTTCCTTTTGCAATTGCTAATAAAACACCTTTGGTTTGAGGCTCTGAATAAGCATAATAAACCATTCTATTTTTAGCAAAATTGGGATCTAAGGTTACATCCAATAAACCGCCTTGACCAGAATCATCTACTTTTGGCAAACCAACAATCTTACTTTTCAGCTTTCCATCAGACGAAAGAGTAACCATAGTTCCTTCCTTTTGCGTAATTAAAAAGCCTCCATCTGGCATTACAGATATAGCCCAAGGACGTTCGAGCTTATCGTTTATAATAGAAATATTTAAAGGTGTTTTTGTTTTAACACCAGCAATGCGAGTTTGACCAGCAAATGCAGGTTTATAATCTGCAGATGGCTCTCCTGTTTCTACAGGATTTTGTGCAGAAACCAAAGTAATGCCACCAATATTTAGCAGGCAACCGGCTAGTAAAAATTTTGATGTTTTGTTATTGAACAGGTTCATAGTTATGATTTTGTGAGAATAAAAGAACAAAAAAATATCGTAATAAAAAACCCGAACTCTGTAACGAATTCGGGTTATATATTTTAAATAAAGCTTTGTACTATAGTAGTTAAACTTTAATTAAGCCAATTGCTTATTTAATTTTTCAGCTAATACTGATTTTGGAACTGCACCAACTTGTTTATCTACAACCTGACCATCTTTAAAGTATAATAAAGCTGGAATGTTACGAATACCAAATTGCATAGAAATTTGCGGATTGTTATCTACGTTTACTTTACCAACGATAGCTTTGCCATCATATTCTTTCGCAATTTCTTCTACGACTGGACCAACCATGCGACAAGGGCCACACCATTCTGCCCAAAAATCTACTAATACGGGTTTATCTGATTTTAATACAAGCTCCTCGAAGTTTGCATCTGTGATTTCTAATGCCATAATTTATTTTTTTATGTTCAAATATATGTATTCAATTCTAATGCCACCTATACCGTAATGCCAATTTGACATTTCTTTGAGGTTGAGGGGTTCAAGGTATAAGGCAAAAGGTTTAGCACCTTTAAGTCATAAGCCCTAAACCTTCCAGCATCCCACCTTAGTTTAACTTATAATTAACAACATTCAATCCTGTTAATTGTTCCAGGAATTTATTGTTAGGATTAATTTTTAAATTTTTAGAAGGCATATCGAGCATAATCTGCTTTTCACTATCGAAAATAGCAAAGTTAAGTTGGCAGTTTTGTTGCTCAGAGTTTGCCTTATTGTCTGCTAATATTTCATCAATTTGACGCATCAGCTCTTCATTTACCCTTTCTATTGGAACTTGAATAGTTAAACTCTTTGCTAATTTATCCCTTAACTCCGACATTAAATTTATCGAGGTGATTTTAAACTCCCAATCACCTGCTTTACCAAAGCGCTCGCCAACTCTACCGCGGATCTGCAAGAAATATCCCTCGGTTAAAAATGATTTGAATTTCAGAAAATCTTCTCCAAAAAGAGCCATTTCACTTGCATCATCATAATCTTCGAATACAAAAGTCCCGAAGGGTTTACCTGTTTTAGTTATTCTTTGTGATGCTGTTACCACCAATCCACCTACGCATAACTCGCGGTTTTTTAACTTTTCAAATTCTGCTAAAACTTCTTCATTCATATCACCCATTCTCACTTTGTTGATAATGCTTAGCTGCCGAACCCCATGTGTACAAAATTTATCAAGTTCTAACTTGTAATTATCTAATGGGTGACCAGAGAGGAAAATACCAATTGCATCTTTCTCATATTTTAGCCTATCCATTAACGCCCATTCTGGCGAAACAGGTAGCGAAGGCTCTAAGATTAAATCTGCCTTTGAACCTCCGAACAAAGAAGCTTGTGAGGTATTTTCATTATTCTGAAAATCGTTGGCGTATTTAATAATTTTCTCGATTCCATTCATTTTATCATTTGGGCCAATATAAAAATATTGTGCCCTATGACCGCCAAAGGCATCGAATGCACCACTATAAACAAAACTTTCGTACGCTTTTTTATTTACGATCCGGGTGTTAGAACGTTTTGCAAAATCATAAACAGTGCTGTATGGGCCGTTTTCCAATCGCTCTTCGATAATGCTTTCTACGGCTTTTTCTCCAACACCTTTAACTGCCGACATACCAAAACGAACTTCGCCTTTTGTATTTACAGAGAACTTAAGATCTGACTCATTAACATCAGGGCCTAAAACCACAACACCCATTTGGCGGCATTCTTCCATAAAGAAAGCTACCTGCTTAATGTCACTCATGTTATTGGAAAGTACTGCAGCCATATATTCTGCCGGATAGTGTGCCTTTAAATAAGCAGTTTGATAAGCAATCCAAGCGTAACATGTTGAGTGAGACTTGTTAAAAGCATAAGATGCGAAAGCTTCCCAATCTTTCCATATTTTTTCTAAAGTTGCTGCATCATGACCTTTTTCTGCCGCCTGCTTAACAAATTTAGGCTTCATTTTATCAAGAACATCTTTCTGTTTCTTACCCATCGCCTTACGCAAAACATCAGCCTCACCTTTAGTAAAACCAGCCAACTTTTGCGATAAAAGCATTACCTGCTCTTGATAAACTGTAATTCCGTAAGTTTCTTTCAGATATTCTTCACAAGCATCCAAATCGTATTTTATTTCTTCCTCGCCATTTTTACGCTTAACGAAACTCGGAATATATTCCATTGGTCCTGGTCGATACAAAGCATTCATGGCAATTAAATCGTCGAAAACTGTTGGCTTCAATTCCTTCATGTACTTCTGCATCCCCGGACTCTCATACTGGAAAATCCCAATAGTTTCGCCTCTTTGGAAAAGTTCGTAAGTGGCTACATCATCAATTGGAAAAGTATCTGGGTCTAAATCTATATTATGCCTTTTCTTAACAAGTTTAACGGTGTCTTTTATTAGCGTAAGGGTTTTTAAGCCCAAAAAGTCCATTTTTAGTAAGCCTGCGCTTTCTACAACCGAGTTATCAAATTGGGTAACATATAAATCAGAATCTTTCGCGGTAGCAACCGGAACGAAATTCGTAATATCGCTTGGCGTAATAATTACACCGCAGGCATGAATACCTGTATTTCTTAAAGAACCTTCTAAAACCTGAGCTTGCTGAATGGTTTCGCCACTCAAATCTTTTAAAAGACCCATTGCTTTCAACTCCTGAACGCGTTCGTATTCATCAGGACGTAAGGCCTCTTTTAAGGTTTTTTCATCGAGATTGAAAATTTTTGCCAGCTTCATATTTGGAATCAGCTTGGCAATTTTATCAGCTTCGAATAATGGCAAATCCAAAACCCTTGCTGTATCGCGGATTGATGATTTTGCTGCCATCGTTCCATAGGTAATAATCTGCGCAACCTGGCTCGAGCCGTATTTATTAATTACATACTCCATTACACGACCACGACCTTCGTCATCAAAATCGATATCGATATCGGGCATGGAAACACGATCGGGATTTAGGAAACGCTCAAAAAGGAGGTCGTACTTAATTGGGTCGATGTTAGTTATCCACAAACAATATGCAACCACAGAACCCGCAGCCGAACCACGGCCAGGACCAACGGACACATCTCTTCGACGAGCTTCGGCAATAAAATCCTGTACAATTAAGAAATAACCAGGATAACCAGTTTTTTCAATTGTAGCGAGTTCAAAATCTAACCGCTCCGTAATATCTGGTGTTAATTCGCCATAGCGTTTTTTTGCACCTTCGTAAGTTAGGTGTCTTAAAAATTTATTCTCACCACGTTTTCCGCCATCAGTTTCATCTTCAATAACCAAAAATTCTTCAGGAATATCGAACTTAGGAAGTAAGACTTCACGGGCAAGTTTATAAATTTCAATTTTATCTACAATTTCCTGAATATTAACAATCGCCTCTGGTAAATCTGCAAAAAGCGATTTCATCTCATCGGGCGATTTAAAATAATATTCTTGATTTGGTAAACCGTAACGGTAACCGCGACCTCGACCAATGGGAGTTGCCTGCTTTTCGCCATCCTTTACGCAAAGCAAAATATCGTGCGCATTAGCATCTTTTTTATTGATGTAATATGTATTATTTGTAGCAACTAACTTAACCGAATGTTTTCTTGCTAAGGAAATTAAAGATTCGTTCACTCGATTCTCATCTTCTTGGTTATGCCTCATAATCTCGATGTAGAAATCGTTACCGAATTTTTCCTTCCACCAGATTAAAGCTTCCTCAGCCTGGGTTTCACCCATATTTAAAATCTTATTCGAAATCTCTCCCGATAGATTACCCGAAAGCACAATAATATCGTCTTTATATTGCTCAATTACGTTTCTATCAATACGCGGAACGTAATAAAAACCCTTCGTATAAGCAATAGAAGACATTTTAGCCAGGTTATGATAGCCATTTTTGTTCTTCGCCAGCAGTACCATTTGGTAACCATTGTCTTTTGCTGTTCTATCTAAATGATTATCACAAACGAAAAACTCGACACCGACAATTGGGGTCATAATCACTTCGGTTGGTCTTTCTCCAGCTTCAATTGCTGCAGCATTTTTAGCCTCGGCAGCTTTGTTATGATTTAAAACGTTGTTTACAAAGTGAAAAGCACCCATCATGTTTGCATGATCCGTCATGGCAACTGCAGGCATTTTTTGTGCTGCCGCAGCTTTTACCAAATCCGGAATGCTAATGGTACTTTGTAAAACAGAAAATTGCGTATGATTATGTAAGTGTACAAAAGTTGCCGCAGCAAGTTCTTGTTTGTTTCCTTCGAGTTCTTTTTTCGAAATTCCGCCACTTTCAGCTTTTTGAATTCTCTTACGGATTTCATCAGAAGCTGATTTTAAATTAATGTGTTTTAAACCAACACCTTCAATAGTTGCTGGATTTATCTCTCTAAAACGAGGAAAATATTCAGCATCAACAAGAAGTTCCTCTTTCTTAAAAACCTCGCGTCTTACCAACTCAAGAAAACAACGGGTTGTTGCTTCAACATCGGCGGTTGCATTGTGGGCTTCATTAAAAGGAGAACCAAATAAATAAGAGTGTAATTCGGTTAGCGTCGGTAATTTAAACTTACCGCCCCTACCACCTGGCAGTTGCAAAAGCTGGGCTGTTACTTCGGTACAGGTATCTAAAACTGGCATTTCGGCCATGCGGTTTGCAACACCAAAACGATGAAACTCACACCCCATAATGTTAACATCGAAACCAACATTCTGACCAACAATAAATTTAGCTTTGTTTAAAACTTCGTTAAATTTTGCCAGCATTTCATCAAAAGAAATACCTTGTTCTACCGCTAACTCTGTCGAAATACCGTGAATTCTTTCTGCATCGTAAGGAATATTAAACCCCTCTGGTTTAACCAGATAATCCTGATGTTCAACCAATCTCCCCATCTCATCGTGCAATTGCCATGCAATCTGAATACAACGTGGCCAATTATCCGTATCGGTAATTGGTGCATTGTAATTACGTGGCAAACCCGTGGTTTCAGTATCAAAAATTAAGTACATAGCTGCTTTAAAGAATTAACCGCTGCGGAATAATAACGGTTCATCAAAAATAGCAAATTTGAAGGTTGAAGTTGTCAGGATTTTATCAACAAAAGATTGGGAATAAAAACCATCTTCGATTAGAAAGTATATTATGTCTGAAAATATAAAAACCAATTCAAGGATTTCTAGGCTCCCGATGGAATGACATTATTAGAAACAAATTAAACTCAAATTATAAGCATACTAAAAATGCTCCTGACTTACCAATTCGCTTACCTCATATCCTTTCTGTCTGCACCTTTCAATAATATGAACTAATGAATCAGCTTCCATTTTTGGTTCGCGAGCCATAATAAACAGATATTTCTTATCAGGATGACCAACTACTACATAACTGTAATCATCTGCCAGTTCAATTATCCAATAACCAATTTTAAAAGGCCATAAAAACTGAGCCTTCATGTCGCCAGCTGGTTTTTCTTCCTCAAAAAATAATTTAGAAGCTATCGATTTCTCTTCAGTTTTACCCTCTTTATGGTAAGTTGTACAAACATCATAATGTTCATCATCGGCTAATGTATAAGTTTCGGTAGTTTGTTTCCAATTCTTATCCATTAACGTTGGGATAGAGTAAAGTGAATACCACTTACCCTCGAAAGCTTTATAATCAATATTTGAAATAGGTTTATTTTCCATATTTTTTGGTGTTAATTATGCTCCTGACTAACTAATTTACCCACGTTGTAGCCCGCTTGCTTACATCTTTCCACTATTGCAGCCATTAATTTCTTATCCATAGAAGGTTTCCTGCACATTATGAATAAGTATTTTTTCTCTGGATGACCAATTACAACATAACTGTAATCTTCTGGCAATTCGATTACGCGATAGCCAATTTTAAATGGCCATAAAAACTGTGCTTTCATTTCGCCATCCAATCCTCCATCATAAAAAAACAATTTAGATTTTATAGATTTTTCTTCTGGCTTTCCTATTTTATAATAGGTTGTGTAAACGTCAAAATACTTATCTCTTAATATATAGTTTTCTAAAGTTTTTCGCCAATTCTTATCTAAAGCAGTTGGAATGCTTGTTAATGAATACCATTTACCCTGAAAATTTTTAAAATTGATTTTTGCAACTGCTTTATTCTCCCCAGGGTTTATAATTAAACGATTTTTGAATGAAATTAAAATACAACTTGAAATCAATAGAATTATCAAGAGCAAAAATTTCTCATTTCCAACTTTCATAAAATTTGTTTTACATTACAACAAAGTGTAAATTATAAAGTTTTGAAAAGCATTTTTAAACCTTATATTTATTTATACCTTCGATTGATAATTAACAGCAAACCATTAAAATTTAGATATATGAAAGTAACGGTTGTAGGAGCAGGCGCTGTAGGCGCAACTTGTGCAGATAATATTGCACGTAAAGAACTAGCTAACGAGCTTGTATTATTAGATATTAAAGAAGGTTTCGCCGAAGGCAAAGCCATCGATATGATGCAAACCGCTACCCTTTTGGGCTTCGATACAAAAATTTCGGGTGTAACAAACGATTACAGCAAAACTGCAGGTTCTGATGTTGTAGTTATCACTTCAGGCTTACCGCGTAAACCTGGAATGACACGTGAAGAACTAATTGGCATTAATGCCGGTATTGTAAAAGGTGTTGCCGAAAATATATTAAAATTCTCTCCAGAGGCTATAATTATTGTAATTAGTAACCCAATGGATACAATGACTTATTTGGCATTAAAATCTTTGGGCTTACCTAAAAACCGAATTATTGGAATGGGTGGAACTTTAGACAGTTCTCGCTTCAAATTCTATTTATCACAGGCTTTAGATTGCAATCCGAACGATTTACAGGGCTTTGTAATTGGCGGTCATGGCGATACAACGATGATCCCATTAACACGTTTAGCTACTTATCAAAGTTTACCAGTTAGTAATTTATTAGATAAAGCTACGCTTGATAAAGTTGCAGCAGACACAATGGTTGGTGGCGCAACATTAACGGGCTTAATCGGAACATCTGCCTGGTATGCTCCGGGAGCTGCAGGTGCTGCATTAGTAGAAGCCATTTTACGCGACGAGAAAAAACTTTTCACTTGCTGCGTATCGCTTGAAGGCGAATACGGTCAACAAGATATTTGCCTAGGTGTACCGGTTATTATTGGTCGCAGCGGATGGAAAAAAATTATCGATTTTAAATTAACAGATGAAGAGCAAGCTGCATTTAACAAAAGCGCAGATGCTGTTAGAAATATGAATAGCGTACTTGCCGACATGAAATTGGTATAAAAAATAAGCTATCTTAATTATGTTCTAAACATAACTTAGAAATCTTAAGTGGTCAGCAATAAAGATGAAAACAATTTCAATTCCATTAAAACTTATAAACTTACAAGACGATGGTTTCCACCTTTTGGTGGAAATTGTTGTTTTTAAAGAAAAGCATTTTGCCGTTCTGGATACAGGTGCATCGAGAAGCGTATTTGATAAATCACTAATCGAGCAACATCTTTCAGAAACACTTCAAACATCAGAAGAAATAAATGCTGCTACCCTATTTACTACTACTACAACTATTCAAGCTACAATTCCCGAATTAAAAATTGGCAAACTAAAACTGAAGAATTACGAAACCGTTGCCTTCGATTTGCAATCAGTAAGCGAAACTTATCAGCAATTCGGTCATCCACCTATTATGAGTATTATCGGTGGCGATATTCTAATGAAACATCAAGCCGTTATCAATTACAAAAAGTTGATTTTAAGACTTTACAAATAATTCTATTTTCTGATTCAGATCATTTTTTGTAAATCATTTTAATAGATATTTGCATCAAATGCTTTTTAGATGAAAAAGTAAAATTAGTTTTGAGTGGAAATTCTTGCATTGAAAGCAACGATCACATCCTTAACATTACACTTGAAGGCAGTAAATTCTTATCCCTGGTAATACTTGGCTTTATAAATTTAAAAGATTTGCAGCATGAAAAGCGATATTAATAATAGAGAAGATATCATCTTACTGGTTGATACCTTTTACGCAAAAGTTCAGCAAAACAATAAAATTGGTCCTATTTTCAATAATATTGCCAAAGTAGACTGGTCGCACCATTTACCTAAGATGTACGATTTTTGGGAAAGTATTCTTTTTGGTAAAGCCATTTATAAGGGCAACCCAATGCTTACACATTTTGCATTAAGAGAGAAGGCCAACCTGCATCAGGAAGAATTTAATACTTGGAAAGCGCTTTTCTTTGATACTGTAGATACCTTGTTTGCAGGTGAAAATGCTGAGATAATTAAACAAAAAGCACAATCTATTGCAGATTTAATGCATTTTAAACTAAATGCTCCAAAACCCAAAATCAATATCGTGTAAAATATTTCTTTTGATTTTGATGGTTTCTTTTTAAATTTAATTAACCAACCAAATTAAATATGAAATTTTTAAGAATCTTTATTGGAATTATTGTCGTGCTGGCAATAATTATTTTTGTAGGTGGTTTGCTTCTCCCAAAAACCTACTCAGTTAACAGAACAACAATAATTAATGCTTCAGACAGCGTTATCTACAAAAACATTGTAGATTTTAATGAATTCTACAAATGGAATCCATGGGCTAAAATGGAACCAACAGCTAAAACAACTTTTTCAGGAACTGTTGGTCAACCTGGCCATACTTATGCATGGGTAGGAAAAGAAACTGGTTCTGGAGAAATGAAAATTTTAAAAGTTGAACCACTTAAACAAGTAGATATTGATTTATTTTTTAAAGAACCTTTCGAAAGCCATGCAGATACAAAATTTGATATTACTCCAGAAGCTGGTGGAAATAAAGTTACCTGGACAATGAGTGGTGAGAATAATATTATAAGTAAATGGATGTGCCTTGTAATGGGCGGTATGGATAAAATGATTGGAAAAGATTTCGAAAGTGGCTTAGCCAACCTTAAGCAGAAATCAGAAAATGGAAAATAATACCACTCAATGTGTAAGTAAAAAGCTTCATGGATAAAATCATGAAGCTTTTTTTATCACCTAACCAAACAATTATGTCTTCTTTTCGTTAAAAAGGCAGCAATTTCTTATTTCTATTGATTTAGATTTTGTAATTCCCTATTTTTTAGATTACTTGCCATCAGATGAATTTATTAATAGTAGAAGACGAACCAAGTATAATCTCTGTTGTTTCGCGTGGTTTAACCGATGAAGGCTTTACCGTTAGTATAGCTCCAGATGGTTTGATAGGGAAACAAATGGCTTTAGAGAATAATTTCGATTTGATAATGCTCGATATTATGTTACCTGGTATAAATGGTCTAGAACTTTGTAAAATTATTAAAGAACAAAAGCCAAATACGCCAATAATTATGTTAACTGCCCTTGGAACTACAGAGAACGTAGTTAATGGTTTAGATAATGGCGCCGATGACTATTTAATAAAACCTTTTAAATTTGCCGAGCTTTTTGCCAGAATCAGAACTTTACTCAGAAGATATAGCGGCGTTGCTACACTCGATCAGATTATAAATATCGCAGATTTGCAAGTTAATCTAAGTGCTAAAACAGTAAAACGTAATAATCAGGAAATTATATTAACAGCAACAGAGTATCGATTACTCGAATTTATGGCTAAAAATAAATCAAAAATATTATCTCGAATTGATATTTTAGAAAGCGTTTGGGATATAGATTTTAATTTAGGAACCAATGTAGTAGATGTTTATGTTAACTATCTTCGAAAAAAAATAGATAAAAATTCTGACCAAAAACTTATCCATACAGCTGTTGGATTGGGCTATGTATTAAAAGATAAATAATGGAAATAGCCAAGAAAATAACTTTACTCTTTGCCATTCTATCTGCAGTTATTATTTCCCTTTTAAGTGGTTTTGTATGGTATTTCGCTAATGATTTTGCATTCGAAGATTTTTATAAACGCCTAGAAGCCAGAGTTAACATTGCAGCACAGATAAAACTTTACGAAGACGATAATAATGATGTTTATGCCAAAATGCGTAATCAATATCTAGAAAGATTACCATCAGAAAAAGAATTTATAATTGAGTCTGGCACAAGCCAATCTAAAATAGATCGAGAATTGCCCAAAAGCTTTTATAGCAGAATAAATGCAGGCTTCATGGCCAGATATCGGGTAGATAATCACTTTTATGCTGGCAAATTTTTCAAAAATTCACAACGTGGTTACGTCGTAATCGTTTCAGCAAACGATCCGTTTGGCTTCAGAGAGCTAAAAGACTTGCAAAAAATCTTAATCATCGGCTTTTTCCTTTCTGTAATTTTATCTTTTGTTGTTGGCTGGAGATTCTCTAATTATATGCTGATGCCATTGAGAAACATCATTAAAAGTGTAAAGAAAATTAAGGCTGAAAATCTTCACTTAAGGCTTGATGTTAAAAAAGGAAGTGATGAGATGTCGCAATTAGCGCAAACTTTTAACAATATGCTTAATCGATTAGAAACAGCTTTCGAAACACAAAATAATTTTATTAGCAATGCTTCGCACGAATTAAGAACACCGCTTACCATAATTAGCGGAGAAGTTGAACTGGCTATAAAAGCTAAAGATGATGCAGAAAAACAGCACAAAGCATTATCAAAAATTAAAGATGAATCGGATAGACTAGAACATATTTTAACCAGTTTGCTTGGCCTTGCACAATCTGGCTTTAATGGCAAAAATCAACCTTGGGAAGAAGTTAGAATGGACGAATTGCTTTGGGAAATTAAAGATTCGGTAAATCAAGTTCATCCAAATAGCAGAATTGATATTGATTTAGATACCCTTCCTGATGATGAAGAGCAATTAACGCTTAAAGCAAACAAAAATTTGATAAAGCTTGCTATTAGCAATATTGTAAGTAATGCCTGCAAGTATTCTAATCATAATCCAGTAACAATAAAATTAGAAAGTAAAGCTAATACGTTATCTATTGCTGTAACCGACTTGGGTATTGGGATTCCGCAAAGCGATATTCAACACATTTTCGAACCATTTTTCAGGGCTTCTAATACAAATGATTTTAAAGGTTATGGAGTAGGCTTGCCACTATCGTTAAATATTATTCGCCTGCACAGAGGAAGCATCGCCATAAAATCTCAAGAAGGAATTGGAACGGAAATTAAAATCCTTTTACCGATTTAGTTAATAATTACACTAAACTTTATCATAAAGCATTAAAGGTCTCACTTAAACCATAACCAAAAGATTTTTCCGTAATATCTAAATCATCACTTACTACTAATTTATCAAATATTTTAAATTCTAATCTAATTTTAATCTCGCTCTTATTTCGCTGTAATAACATCGCCTTAAACTTGTATAAATAATTTAATCATTTATTTAAAAATAAGGCCATGAAAACAGTATTAGTACCTACCGATTTCAATTTAGAAAGCACTAAAATTATCGATGCACTTGTTCAAAATCAAGGCGAAGAAAAACTAAACATTATTTTTGTTCATGCATTTAAACTATCAGATTCTATAACTGATATGTTAATGCTTAGTCGCCGAAGCCGCGATTATGAAAATATTAGTGACGAATTTTATCTGGCGATAAATAATTTCAAAAAACAATATCCAAATCAAATCAATTGTGTTGGCATAGAATATTTCTATGGAAGTACAGTTGCGGCATTTAAAAATTTTATCGAAGCTTTTGATGTTCAAGCTGTTGCTTATTTAAAAGATTACAAATTTACACCAATAAATAAATATAGTATCAACCCTAAATTCTTAACAGAACGTTCTGGTTGCGAAACAATTCAATTAAATGTTTTAACCATTCATCCAACAGAAAATTTAATTGAAACTAAAATTCAAGAAACTCAGTTACAAGAGCTGAATGTTTAATTTATTCACATATAAAATATCAAATCATGCTGCTACGAAATAACATCCCGCTCACTTATATATTTGGAAAGATCAAAAAAGAATTACTATTTGTTATCGCCTATTCGGTTGGTATTGTAATTCTTTATCAAAATTTTCATGTTACACGTATTTCAATTCCCGTTGCCGTACCAGCATTACTAGGCACAATAATATCACTGTTATTAGCTTTTCGTTCTAATCAGGCATATGATAGATGGTGGGAAGCTCGAACGCTTTGGGGTGCAATTGTTAACGATTCGAGATCCATTTCCAGACAGATACTTTCTTTTGTCGAAAACCCTTATGGACAAGAAGAAATAGAGGAATTTAAGGAGCGTTTCATTAAACGTCAAATTGCTTGGTGTTATGCGCTTAGTCAGTCGTTAAGAGGTTTTAATCCTAGAAAAGGTTTAGAAGAATATCTTTCTGCCGAGGAAATTGCTTTTATCAAAAAGCGTAAAAACGTAACCGCAACATTATTGGAGCTACATGGCATGGATTTAAAAAAAGCTCTACAGGAGGGCTGGATTAACAAATATCAGCAAATAGAAATCGATAAATCACTTAATGCATTATGTAATAGTATGGGTGGTTGTGAGCGTATTAAAAATACTGTTTTCCCCGTAACTTATAGCAAATACATTAGTATGTCTATCCATTTATTCATCGTTTTATTGCCATTTGGATTAATAGAATATTTTGGATATATGGAAGTACCATTGGTTGTAGCCATTGCAGCATTCTTTTTATTGGTTGAAAAAATGGCAGTTCATTTACAAGATCCTTTTGAGAACAAGCCAACCGATACACCTACAACAACAATTTGCAGAACTNACCCTAAACACAGAGCTTATTAATCGCACAAAAGCACTTCTCGGCATCAAGGGATATTATACAGATCTAGAAGAATCTATTGCCGATAATGACACCATAATTGCACGGTATCATGATCTTTATAAAATAGAGCAGGCTTTTCGGATATCCAAAAGTGACCTGAAGACTAGACCTATCTTTCATTTTAAAGAAGAGCCGATTAAACTACATTTACTGGTATGCTTTATGGCTCTTGTCGTCTCCAAACACATCGAATTATCTACTAATGTTTCAATAAAAAAGTTTATAACTGAGTTGAAAAAAGTCACAGATGCCCGGATGTATAGTCAGATTACTAAGAAGGAAATTAGGATGAGAGCTAAAATAACACCAATTATTGAAGAGCTAATTAACAGATTAAATCTGCCGCACTAAAAATGACAAGTCAGGAGCCATTGCAGCATTCTTTTTATTGGTTGAAAAAATGGCAGTTCATTTACAAGATCCTTTTGAGAACAAGCCAACCGATACACCTACAACAACAATTTGCAGAACTATTGAGCGTGATTTATGTCAAATGCTTGATGATAATAAAATTTATGAGGATAAGCCTCAAACAGAATTAGCTCCGATTGGCTCGTATTACATTTTATAATAAAACTCTTTAATTCTTAGTTTAATCCTTCTTTGTAGGATGGTTAGTTAAGCCATTATTCTTCTCTCTGGATAGAGAGAAGAAATGGCAAAATTTTTATAAAAGCGAGTGAGCTATAGCCACCTGATTATTTCAGGTGGCTTATTTTTGTTAAATCAAAAACCCTCTTCAAGTTTTCAACTCAAAGAGGGTTTCTATATTTTAATGCTTTCTACTTTGAGCTTTCAGCTCTAATTAAGCATCAATTTTAGCATATTTTGCATTACGTTCAATAAATTCTCTACGTGGCGCAACTTCATCACCCATTAACATAGAGAAAGTATGATCACATTCTGCAGCACTTTCAATAGTAGCTTGTAATAAAGTACGTGTAGCAGGATTTAAAGTAGTATCCCAAAGCTGTTCAGCATTCATTTCACCTAAACCTTTATAACGTTGTATGTGTACGCTATCTTCTTTACCATTACCTTTAATACGTTGCACAGCCGCATCGCGTTGTACATCATTCCAGCAATATTCAAAATCTTTACCTTTTTTAACCTGGTAAAGTGGTGGCGAAGCGATGTAAACATAACCAGCTTCAATTAACGCTCTCATGTAACGATAGAAGAAAGTTAAAATCAAAGTAGTAATATGAGAACCATCAATATCCGCATCCGTCATGATTACGATTTTGTGATAACGAAGTTTCGTCATGTTCAAAGCCTTATCATCTTCCGGTGTACCAATACTTACACCAATTGCGGTGAACATATTTTTTATCTCGTCATTTTCGTAAATTTTGTGCTCCATCGCTTTTTCAACGTTCAAAATTTTACCTTTTAGAGGCAAAATAGCTTGAATGTTTCTATCGCGACCTTGTTTAGCAGTACCACCTGCCGAGTCACCCTCTACTAAGTAAATTTCACATTTTACTGGGTCACTGTCAGAGCAATCGGCAAGTTTACCTGGCAAACCAGAACCGCCCATTACACTCTTACGCTGTACCATCTCACGAGCTTTACGAGCTGCTGCACGAGCGGTAGCCGCTAAAATAACTTTATTAATAATCATTTTAGCTTCTTTTGGATTTTCTTCCAAATAAGCACCCAATGCTTCGCCAACTGCAATATCAACAGCGCCCATCACCTCGCTGTTACCCAGCTTAGTTTTAGTTTGCCCTTCAAATTGTGGTTCTTGTACTTTTACAGAAACTACTGCAGTCAAACCTTCTCTAAAGTCATCACCAGTAATTTCCATTTTAAGGTTTTTTAACAAACCCGATTTATCTGCGTAACTTTTTAAAGTACGCGTTAAACCTCTACGAAAACCTGCAATATGTGTTCCACCCTCATGTGTATTGATATTGTTTACGTACGAGTGAACATTTTCAGAGTAGCTATCGTTGTATTGGAAAGCCAGCTCAACGGGAACACCATTTTTAATACCATCAATGTAAATCGGCTCTGGTAAGAAAGATGCTCTTGTTCCATCTAAAAACGAAACAAATTCTTTTAAACCACCTTCAGATTGAAAAACTTCTGAAAAGAAAGTTCCGTCTTCTAAAGCTTCACGCTCATCTGTTAAGGTTAATTTAATTCCTTTATTTAAGAAAGCCAATTCGCGTAAACGAGCAGCTAAAGTATCATATTTGTACTCGGTTGTTTGTGTAAAAATGGTCTCATCAGGAGTAAAGGTTACAATTGTACCACGTTTATCCGTTACGCCAACTTCTTTAACATCGTACTGAGGAACACCAATTTTGTATTCCTGCATCCAAATTTTACCATCGCGGTGTACTTCAGCTTTTAAATCGGTAGATAATGCGTTAACACAACTTACCCCAACACCGTGTAAACCTCCAGAAACCTTATAAGTATCTTTATCAAATTTACCTCCGGCATGTAAAACCGTCATTACAATTTCTAGTGCAGATTTATTTTCTTTTGTGTTAATCCCAGTTGGAATACCACGACCGTTATCTTCAACCCGGATTGAGTTTCCTGCTAAAATTTTCACATCGATTGTATCTGCATGACCGGCCAAAGCCTCATCAATTGAGTTATCTACAACCTCGTAAACCAAATGATGCAAACCTTTTACACCAGTATCACCTATATACATTGAAGGGCGCTTACGCACCGCTTCCAAACCTTCTAAAACCTGTATATTATCTGCCGAATAATCTGACTTTAAATCTTGTTCTTCGCTCATATTTTAATTAAACATAATAAGTATCAAAAATACGGAAATTTTGGCATTTAAACTAATATGTGGATAAGTTTTAACCTGTTGGGGCGACGTAAATATAATGCCTTCTATGAGGTTTAAATAAGGTTTTTGGAAAGCAAAACCGATGTTCCAGTTCAAGTGTTAGCCCCGCTTTACATTACAAGCACCGAGAAAAGTCGTTGGCTTTTCATTTCAATCGGGTTTAGGTGGCCAAAAGCGTAAAAATATTATCGAAAAAACATCAAACAAAAAAAATATTCCATTTTTTTCTACCTCCGAGCCGTCCCTACAGGACGAAAATAGATATAGCTGTTGCAGATTATTTTTAGCTCCAATCGCTAAATGTGTAACATCCTTCGTCCCTTAAGGACGACTCATAGGTAGTAGCAAATTAAACAATTGACATTTACGTTCCGTAGGAACGTTTGGTGTTTTTGAAATTTGTTATTAGCACCTCACAACCCCAAATTTTAGCAGCAAAAATCCACCTAAACCCGATAAAAGCGAGCACGAAGTAAAGTGGTTAGCGGGACTAACTTACAATTAAAATACAGGTTTCGCTTTTCGAATATCTTTAATTATTAATCTACAGAATTAATTAGGTCAAAATATCTAATCATCACAAACTTGCATTGAAATTGCATATAAAAACTAATTTATATAAGTTTGCTAAAATTTATTAAAAAATAATGGAAAGAAAGACCTTTAAAACCTTTGGTTTATTTGCAACAGCAGCGCTAATTACAGCTTTTTCTGCTTGCCAAAACAAAGACGCTAAAACCACTGAAACTAAAAAAACAGATAGTACTGCAGCTGTTTCTGCAAACGAAAAAATTGTATTTGTAAATTCAGATTCGTTATTAACAAAATACGACTATTACAAAGACCTTAAAGTTAAGTTTGAAGGTAAATCGAAAAGTGCACAAGCTGATATGGCTGCAAAAGGTCAAGCTTTTCAAAGAGAGGTTGCGCAATACCAACAAGGTGCTGCTACTTTGGCTGCAGATGTTCGTAAAGCTACAGAAGAGCGTTTAGCCCGTAAACAACAAGAATTGCAAGCTTATCAGCAAAACGCTGGTGGTGCATTACAAAATGAGCAAGCTGCAGAAAACGAAAAACTTTATGATAAAGTTGCTGGTTACTTAAAAGGTTACGCTAAAGAAAAAGGTTATAAAATGGTTTTAACTTATTCTAAAGGCAACAGCGCTATTTTATTTGCTGATGAAAGTTTAGATGTAACATCTGAAGTTATTAAAGGCTTAAATGCTGATTACGCTAAAAAATAATTTTAAATTGTACATATAGATGGGGCTGTATCATAAATAAAATGATCAGCCCTTTTATTTTGCTTAAATTTTTTATATTTTTTTATGTTATTTTTTTGGTTTAAAGTGTTGATTTTCATATATTTA
>NZ_JBHSBY010000012.1:0-6445 GCF_042650905.1 Pedobacter jamesrossensis
AAATATCAAATGACATAAAAAAAATAAAGCGGATGAAGAGTTCAGAACTCATTCATCCGCTTTGCAAAAACAAACTATTTTAAGTCCACTTTTTCAGTGCCCTCTGAATTCGGGAGGCATTTTTTATTTTAACGGAATAAACTATTTTAAATTCTTAGCTGCTTCTATAATTTCCTCAACTACTGATGGATCTAAAAGTGTAGAAGTATCACCAAGATTTGCAGTATCGCCTTCTGCTATTTTACGTAAAATGCGACGCATAATTTTACCTGAACGTGTTTTAGGCAAACCTGAAACAAATAATATTTTGTCTGGTTTAGCAATGGCTCCAATTACCCTGGTAACCGTTTGTAAAATATCTTTCTTGGTTAATTCAGCTTCTCCATGCATTTCAGGATTGATAACAAAAGCATAAATGCCCTGCCCCTTTACATCGTGTGGGTAACCAACAACAGCACTTTCTACCACACCGGCATGCATATTAATCGCATTTTCAACTTCTGCTGTTCCAATTCTATGTCCAGAAACATTTAACACATCATCTACGCGACCAGTGATTCTGTAATATCCATCTTCATCACGTAAACACCCATCTCCGGTAAAATACATATTCTCGTAAGTTGCGAAATAGGTTTGCTTGCAACGCTCATGGTCGCCATAAGTGGTACGCAGCATTCCAGGCCAAGGAAACTTAATACAAAGATTTCCATTAACACCATTACCTTTTATTTCATTTCCATTTTCATCAACTAAAACTGGCTGTATACCTGGAAGCGGTAATGTTGCAAAACTAGGCTTTGTTGGGGTAACCGTTGCAATTGGCGAAATCATAATTCCTCCCGTTTCGGTTTGCCACCAGGTATCTACAATAGGCGCTTTACCGCCACCTATCTTTTCATCAAACCAATGCCATGCTTCTTCATTTATAGGCTCTCCTACGGAGCCCAAAACACGAATAGAGCTTAAATCCTTTCCTTTTAATGGCTCCTCGCCAAAACCCATTAAAGAACGGATAGCAGTTGGGGCTGTGTATAATGTGTTTACCTTATGTTTTTCTACAATATCCCAAAAACGCGATGGATTTGGATAAGTCGGAATCCCCTCAAATAAAACAGATGTTGCACCTTGAGAAAGCGGTCCGTAAACAATGTAAGAGTGACCTGTAATCCAACCTATATCAGCTGTACAAAAATAAACTTCGCCTGGTTTGTAATTAAAAACATTTGAAAAAGTATAACCTGCATAAACCATGTAACCTCCGCAAGTATGAACAACACCTTTAGGTTTTCCTGTAGAACCAGAAGTATAAAGAATGAAAAGCATATCTTCGGCATCCATTTCTTCTGCTTCACAAATATCGTTAACGTGCTTTACTTCATCTTCCCACCAAACATCTCTTCCTTTTAGCATAGAAACTGGTGTACGAACATGTGTTAAAACAATACATTTGTCTATTGTAGGGCAGCCAATTAAAGCGTCATCAATTACATCTTTTAAAGGAATTTGTTTATTTCCTCGATAAGCACCATCAGCAGTAATTACCAATTTACACTGCGAATCGTTAATTCTATCGGCAATAGATTTTGCAGAAAAACCACCAAAAATTACAGAGTGAACAGCTCCAATTCTGGCACAAGCTAAAACGGCAATTGCCAACTCAGGTACCATTGGTATATAAATACAAATACGATCACCTTTTTTGGCACCATTTCTTTTCAATACATTCGCAAAACGACAAACACGTTCGTGAAGCATTTTATAAGTGTAGGTAACAGACTCTTCTTCAGGATTATTAGATTCCCAGATGATAGCAGGTGTATCGCCATTTGTAGCCAAATGCCTATCCAAACAATTTTCTGTAATATTTAATTTAGCCCCTTCAAACCATTTAATATTAGGCTCTTCAAAATTCCAGGATAAAACTTTAAACCAAGGTTTACGCCACTGAAAATTTTGAGCTACCTCACCCCAAAACTGCTCGGGATTTTCTACACTTTTTTTATAATCTTCTTCGTATTGTTTAAAAGATGTAATTTGCATCGCTCGTTTATATATTTTGTTAGTATCGGCTAATTTAAATAAATAATACTAACCTGAAATGATGAAATCGTATCAAAATGAATACTCCTTTACTATTTTAAAAATATATAAAAATATTTAGCGCCACCCTTGCTGTTTTCAATTATTATTCAGATATTTGCACACTCTTAAAAAAATTAAGCGGACGATATTAACAACTATATTTACAAGTCATGTCAAGAGTTTGTGATTTAACAGGAAAAAAAGCAATGGTAGGTAACAACGTTTCTCACTCAAACGTTAAAACCAAACGCAAATTTTACCCTAACCTTCAACTTCAGAAATTTTATATTCCTGAAGAAAACCGTTGGATTACGTTGAAAGTTTCAACATCAGCGATTAAAACCATTAATAAAGTGGGTATTAGCGAAGCAATCAACCGTTTCGTAAAAAAAGGATTTTTGTAAAAAACATTAACTGTTGAGATTAACAGTTTACAATTTATATTAAAATGGCAAAAAAAGGTAACAGAGTTCAGGTTATTTTAGAATGTACTGAACATAAAGAAAGTGGCATGCCAGGTATGTCTAGATATATTTCTACGAAAAACCGTAAAAACACTACTGAGCGTTTAGAATTGAAAAAATTCAACCCAGTATTGAGAAAAGTAACAGTACACAAAGAAATAAAATAATTGAATGATAGATTGATTGAATGATTGAGTTACGAATTCTATCATTCTAACATTCTCCAATTCAATCATTAAAATTATAAGAACATGGCAAAGAAAGTAGTTGCAACCCTTAAAACAGGTACAGGTAAAGAATATTCGAAAGTTATAACAATGGTAAAATCACCAAAAACTGGTGCTTATTCATTCAAAGAACTTATCGTTCATAACGACCACGTAAAAGATGCTATTGCATCTAAATAAGGTTAATATTTTTTAATATTGATAAAAATATTAAAGGCCGTTCCGCATTAACCGGGAGGGCTTTTTTTGTTATATAAAATTTTGATATGGGCTTATTCGATTTTTTCAAAAAGAAAGAAACTGCACCTGAAGCTCAGGAAGCTTTAGAGAAAGGTTTAGAGAAAACTAAAGATGGTTTTTTCAATAAAATAACTAAAGCTGTTGCAGGAAAATCTTCTGTTGATGACGAAGTTCTGGATAATTTAGAAGAAGTTCTGGTAACTTCTGATGTTGGCGTAAGTACGACGTTAAAAATTATCAAAAGAATTGAAGAACGTGTTTCAAAGGATAAATACCTGAATACTTCTGAACTTAATTTTATTCTTCGTGATGAAATCCAATTGTTGTTATCGGAAAATAACAGTAACGATTTCCGTCAGTTTGAGTACGGCGATCATAAACCTTATGTAATAATGGTTGTCGGCGTTAATGGTGTTGGTAAAACAACAACTATTGGCAAATTGGCTCACAAATTAAAAGAAGCAAACCTTAAAGTTGTTTTGGGTGCCGCCGATACATTTCGTGCAGCTGCTGTAGATCAGTTAAAACTTTGGGGAGAACGTGTTGGCGTTCGCGTTGTAGCGCAGCCAATGGGTTCAGATCCTGCTTCTGTAGCATTTGATACGTTACAATCGGCTGTGGCAAATGGTGAAGATGTTGTGATTATTGATACCGCAGGACGATTACATAATAAGGTTGGCTTAATGAATGAGCTCGGTAAAATTAAGCAGGTTATGCAAAAGGTGGTACCAAATGCACCTCATGAAATTTTACTGGTATTAGACGCTTCGACCGGCCAAAATGCCTTCGAGCAATGCAAGCAATTTACCGAAGCTACTGATGTAAATGCATTAGCGATAACCAAGTTAGATGGAACTGCAAAAGGTGGTGTTGTTATCGGAATTTCAGACCAGTTTAAAATTCCGGTAAAATATATAGGTGTGGGTGAGAAAATAGGTGATTTACAACTTTTCGATAAGAAAGAGTTTGTAAACAGTTTATTTAAATAAGTACTTATCGCAATAAGGTGGTGCAAAAAAAAGCCTAACAGTACAGATTAAGTGTTAAAGATGAATACAAAAATAGCAAAAAGTAAAAGCGTAGTTAAACAACCGAAAATTAATGTAATTACGTTAGGTTGCTCTAAGAACATTTACGATTCGGAAGTGTTAATGGGCCAGTTGCGTGGCAACAATTTAAATGTTGTTCACGAATCTGATAAAATGGGTAAAGATGATATTGTTGTTATCAATACCTGTGGCTTTATTGATAATGCTAAGCAAGAATCTATTGATACCATACTTCAATTTAGCGAATTAAAAGAAGCTGGAAAAATCGGTAAAGTTGTGGTTACGGGCTGCTTATCTGAACGCTACAAACCAGAATTAGAATCAGAAATTACAAATGTTGATGCATTTTTCGGTACCAATGATTTAAAAAATATATTACATGAGTTAGGTGCAAACTATAAACACGAGCTTATTGGCGAGCGCTTATTAACCACACCATCTCATTTTGCTTATTTCAAAATTGCCGAAGGCTGCAATCGCCCATGCTCGTTTTGTGCTATTCCTTTAATGCGTGGGAAGCACCTAAGTAAGCCAATGGAAGAATTGGTAAACGAAGCAAAAATCCTAGCTAGGAACGGCACAAAAGAGCTTATTTTAATCGCTCAGGATTTAACTTATTATGGATTGGATCTTTATGGTGTTCGTAAGCTAGATGAATTGATGCGTCGCTTATCTGATGTCCCGGGGATTGAGTGGATTCGTTTGCAATACGCCTACCCTTCTGGTTTCCCGATGGAAATTTTAGATGCCATGAATGAGCGTGATAACATTTGTAAATATCTGGATATGCCTCTACAGCACATTACAGATAATATGTTAAAATCGATGCGCCGTGGTACAACCAAACAAAAAACTATCGATTTGGTGAATCAAATTAGAGATAAAGTACCAAATATAGCCATGCGCACCACATTAATTTGCGGTTATCCTGGCGAAACTGAACACGATTTTGAAGAAATGAAAGAATGGGTTGCTGAAACTAAATTCGATCGTTTAGGCTGCTTTACCTATTCTCATGAAGAAAAAACTCATGCACATACTTTAGTTGATGATATTCCTGATGAAGTGAAGCAACAACGTGTTGATGATATCATGGAAATTCAGCAAGGCATTTCATTTGATATTAATCAGGAAAAAGTTGGTAAAACTTTTAAAGTTTTGGTTGATAAAAAAGAAGGTGATTTCTTTGTTGGCAGAACCGAATTTGACTCGCCAGAAGTAGATAATGAGGTTCTAATTGACGCAGCTACAGGTTATGCAGCAAACGGAAGCTTCGTTAATGTTAAAATAGACAGAGCTGAAGATTTCGATTTATACGGAACAATTGTATAATATCTAAAAGCTTATTAGAATCATTAACTCGTCCTGAAAATTTGATACAAAATTATTAATAAAATAAAAAAGCAGCTCCAAAAAAGCTGCTTTTTCATTAGCTAACGACTTAGCACTAGTTTTTCTTTTCTACACGCGTTTTAATCTGACTTGGTTTTAACCAAATTTTTGCCCCTGCTCCATGGTCTGTGTCTTCACAGAACATAATCATTCATTCACTTAGTTTACCTACTGTTGACGTCATTTATATTGATTTTACGAAATAAATTAACCCTCAGAGTTGACAACCTTTTAATTTATTCGTTGAAATTTAAACAGTTTCTAAATCCCATCAATTTATCTCTGATGGGATTTTTTTTGCCTAGAAATTAAATAATTTATATTTGTAGCGAATGGCTCAATGTGCTCGTTTTAAGGATTAACCAAAACTAATCTATATGAAAAAATTTATAGCCGCTTTCCTTTTAATCTTTATTGTCAATTTAGGCTGCAAAAAAATGGATATTGGTGGTGGTGGACTTTGTGCCTGTTCCCTAATGCCTCAAACGCAATTAAGCCTTATAATCAAAAACAATATTGGTGCTGATTTACTTAATCCCGTAACTACGGGCTACTTCGATAAAAACAAAATACAGCTCTATTATAAAGATGCTAATAATGTGATTAAACAAATCAATTTTGATATTAGCAAACCATTTACATACTCTAACGACCTGAAAATCAACTATTATCAATTAAATTCTTCTGAGATAGTTATCCAATCTAAAAGCATTGAAAATTTTTATTTGAAATTAGGCGACGGTAAAGTATACGAACTTAACCTGAAAACAAGCAATTATGCTGTTGAAAAGCTATCAATTGATAAAGCTGAAGCACCAAAAGAATTTCCTTCCGTTACTACAGCACCGTTTAATAGTATTTATACTTTAAAAATTTAAAAATAATGAAGATCGAGTAGGAAGATAGGGATTATTTCCCTATCTGTCCTCTCACACCACTGTACGTACCGTTCGGTATACAGCGGTTTGTTAGAATAACTTCGTTTGGTGTG
>NZ_JBHSBY010000013.1:0-76801 GCF_042650905.1 Pedobacter jamesrossensis
GAAAGCCAGCCTTTAGAAACTATTTTCCGCGAACTGCAGGAGCTTTTTCTAAAAAATACAATACCAATAAGAAATAACCGAACAAATCAAAGGAATAAGGATAAGCTCAGAGCCAGAGTGAAACCTAAAGTAAATAAAAATCAAAAAGATGCAATATAAAAATCCTTAACTTAATGACATTGGGCCTGGGCCACGTGGTTGTTAGCTAGATTGGCAGGATGGAGTGGATATAAATCTCATGGTCCACCAGGATATATCACAATCAAAGAGGGGTTAGATAAGTTTAACCAACAATTTATAGTTTACGCGCAAATAATGGAATATAAAGATGTGTGTAAAGATTAGCTCCAAAGAGGGGATAGCATGGCGCAGAAAAGTCTATAGGGCTTGGGGTGACAATTGATTGGAGCAGATGAAAGAGATTGCTTTGGCTCGCTCAATTCCAGGCCTCGCAATGACGAGTTATGGTTAGTGTCCTTCGACTCCGCTCAGGATGACATAAATGTTTTTAGGCAGTGGGTTCCCGGCATAGAAGATTTTGGAAGCAGAAAGCAGTGAAATCTGTGCAGTTGTTTACGGCTTGCACAAACAAGGGAATTTGCAGCTGCAACGGAATGTGATTAGGGATAGCCTCAAATTACCGCTCACGAGATTTCGCTAGCTTAATGCGACAAAAGATTCAAGCCTTGGGTTTTTGGTCCTTTTTGGGCCAAGCCAAAAGGACTAGGTCTTCGCCGCCAATGAGGCGAGGCAAGCACAGAGTGTGGGGTAAAAGAAATATAGAAAAATCGTGCTCGTACAAGCTAAGCACGACAAATGATTTGAGGAACGAGAAAGGTTGCCATGACTCGCTCAATCCCGGGCCTAGCAATGACGGTCTAGCAGATGAAGAACCTATATTAAAGATAAATCCTCCCCCTACCCCCTCCAAAGGGGGATAGCATGGCGCAGAAAAGTCTATAGGGCTTGGGGTGGCAATTGATTGGAGCAGATGAAAGAGATTGCTTTGGCTCGCTCAATTCCAGGCCTCGCAATGACGAGTTATGGTTAGTGTCCTTCGACTCCGCTCAGGATGACATAAATGTTTTTAGGCGGTGGGTTTCTGGCATAGAAGATTTTGGAAGCAAAAAGCAGTGAAATCTGTGCAGTAATTGACAGTTTTCACTAACAAGGGAATTTGCAGCTGCAAGGGTATGTGTGTGGTCTAGCCTCAAATTACCGCTCACGAGATTTCGCTAGCTTAATGCGACAAAAGATTCAAGCCTTGGGTTTTTGGTCCTTTTTGGGCCAAGCCAAAAGGACTAGGTCTTCGCCGCCAATGAGGCGAGGCAAGCACAGAGCGTGGGGTAAAAATCGTGCTTGTACAAGCTAAGCACGACGCAGAAAAGTCCGCAGTGACGGACTAATTCCAAAGCGTGAGGGGGTATAAAACAAAAAAGCAACCCAAGGTTGCATTAATTTAAATTATTTAATTTGTTTGAGTAAATAAGCACCATAACCACTTTTAACTAATGGAGTTGCTATTGCCCTAAGCTGCTCTGCATTGATAAAGCCCATGCGGTAGGCAATTTCTTCTATACAACCTATTTTTAAGCCCTGGCGTTCTTCAATAATTTGAACAAACTGTCCGGCTTGCATTAATGAGGTAAAAGTTCCAGTATCTAGCCAGGCGGTACCACGAGATAAAACGCCAACTTTTAAAGTACCTCTTTCTAAATAAACTTTATTAATATCTGTAATTTCGTATTCTCCACGAGGAGAGGGTTTAATGTTTTTAGCTATCTCAACAACTTCGTTATCGTAAAAATATAAGCCGGGTACAGCGTAATCTGATTTTGGTTTTTCAGGTTTTTCTTCGATTGAAATTGCATTTTTATTTTCATCAAATTCGACAACACCATAGCGTTCCGGATCAGAAACCTGATAGGCAAAAACAACGCCCCCTTGCGGATCTGAACTGGCTTGTAGTAATTTCGCCATTCCATCGCCATGAAAGATATTATCACCCAAAACCAGTGCAACTTTGTCCTTTCCAATAAACTCTTCGCCAATTACAAAGGCTTGCGCCAAACCATTAGGCTCTGCCTGAACCGCATAACTAAATTTGCAGCCTAAAGAAGCTCCATCGCCAAGTAACTTCTCGAAATTTGGCAAATCGTGAGGGGTAGAAATAATTAAAATTTCTTTAATACCAGCAAGCATTAAAGTCGATAATGGATAATAAATCATCGGTTTATCGTAAACCGGCATCATTTGCTTGCTGCAAGCTAAGGTTAATGGATGTAAACGGGTTCCGCTACCACCGGCTAGTATTATGCCTTTCATATCTAGATATTAAATTTGAGATTTGAGGTATTCTCAAATCTATGCTTCGTTAAAATTATTATTTATTTAATTGTTTAATACAGTCGACCAAACTATCTCTCCAGTAAGGAATTTCTATATTAAAAGTAGATTTTATTTTTGATTTATCCATAACAGAAAAGGCAGGGCGCCTGGCTTTTGTAGGATAGGCCGACCCAGGGATTGGATTAACCTTAACCGAAGTTTTACTGATATCAAATATGGCTTTTGCAAAATCAAACCAGGAGGTTACCCCTTCATTACTATAGTGGTAAATACCGTAGATTTTACTTTCAGATTCGATGATATCAAAAATTGCATTCGCCAAATCGATAGCATAAGTGGGTGTACCCACCTGGTCCGCTATAACACCCAATTCATCGCGTTCAGCACCAAGTTTCAGCATGGTTTTCACAAAATTATTTGCATATTCCGAATACAGCCAGCTTGTACGAAGGATAAAATAGGCTTCCAGGATATCGGTTACTGCTTTTTCTCCATCCAGTTTGGTTACACCGTAAACATTTATCGGATTTGCAACATCATCCTCTTTCAAAAGTTTAACCTCATTGCCTTCAAACACAAAATCGGTTGAAACATGAACTAAGGCAACTCCATTTGCCTTACAGGCCCGGGCTAAATGAGCTGCCCCTGTTTCATTAACTGCTTTCGATAAATCAACTTCATCTTCAGCTTTATCTACAGCAGTGTAGGCCGCACAATTAATAACAAATTGTGGTTTCTCTTTTTCAAGAAGCGTATTTAAGAGTTCCTCATTCAGGATATTGGCTTCCTGCTCTATAGGAAATACAATTTCAGAAATGCCACGACGCTCTGCAACTGTTCTAAGGCATTGCCCCAGCTGTCCACCAGCGCCAATTACTACGATTTTGCTCATATTATTTTAGAGAAGAAAAACTGTTTAAGATTAAATCTTTTTCCGAAACAGCTTCTTTATCAAATGGAATCATCCAATCGATAGCTAAGTCTTTATCGTTATACATCACCCCAATTTCTGAAGCTTTGTTATAGAAATTATCGCATTTATAGAAAAACTCAGCGGTTTCGCTTAAAACTGAAAAGCCATGTAAAAACCCACGCGGTACATATAGTTGCAGTTTATTTTCTGCACTTAGTTTTACCGAAATGTGCTGCCCATAGGTGGGCGAACCCGGGCGTATATCTACCGTAACATCTAATACCTCGCCTTTTATTACCCTAACCAATTTAGCCTGTGCAAACTCACCCGATTGGGCATGAAGCCCTCTGATAACACCATAAGAAGAGAAAGACTGGTTATCCTGAACAAACTCGCCAGACATCCCTGTTTTGTCTTCAAAAGTTTTTTTATTGAAGCTTTCAAAGAAATAACCCCTCGCATCTTCAAAAACCCGGGGTTTGATAATTACACAATCCTTTAATCCTGTTTCCTGAATCTCCATTATTTAGTATTGTATTGCTGTTGGTAATAAGATTGATAGTTCCCGGAAGTAACATCATTTAACCAACCCTCATTTTGAAGATACCAGTCTACCGTTTTGGCTAAACCTTCCTCAAATTGAAGACTAGGTACCCAATCTAATTGATTTTGCAATTTCGAAGAGTCGATTGCATAACGTAAATCATGCCCGGCTCTGTCGGTTACATAGGTAATTAATTTAGCAGATTCACCTGCTTCACGTCCTAATTTCTGATCCATTATGCTACAAAGCAGGTTAATCAGATCGATGTTTTTCCATTCATTATGACCGCCGATGTTATAGGTATCTCCGGTTTTAGAATTGTGGAAAATCACATCAATTGCACGCGCGTGATCTTCTACCCACAACCAATCGCGAACATTTTCGCCTTTGCCATAAACCGGAACCGGTTTATTATTTTTAATATTATTAATCGCAAGTGGAATCAATTTCTCCGGAAAGTGATGTGAACCATAGTTGTTTGAACAATTTGAAATGACGCAATCCATTCCGTAAGTATCGTGATAAGCACGTACGAAATGATCAGAACTAGCTTTCGATGCAGAATACGGACTATGTGGGTCATAAGCAGTTGTTTCTGTAAACATGCCTTCCTCACCCAATGCACCATAAACTTCATCTGTACTTACATGATAAAAACGCTTTTTATCATAATCACCTTTCCAGTATTCGCGTGCAGCATTTAATAAATTTACAGTCCCGATTACATTGGTAATTACAAATGCAGTAGGATCCGTGATTGATCTATCCACATGACTTTCTGCAGCCAAATGAATCACGGCATCAAAATGCTCCACTTTAAATAATTCATTCATCGTAGCCGCATCTGTAATATCTTCCTTAACAAATCTGTAATTAGGTTTATTTTCTATATCTGTTAAATTTGCTAAGTTTCCTGCATAGGTTAACTTATCAAGATTTACGATTTCGTACTGAGGATATTTATTTACAAAACGGCGCACAACATGTGAACCGATAAAGCCGGCACCACCGGTAATTAAGATTTTTTTCACTTTATGAGGATAAATGTTTTTTTCAATCCGCTAAAATAAGATAGATATTACACATAAACAACTTATTATGCTTTTTGACTTGGTCTTCATGACTGATTATTTCTTACAAAAATTTGGCAAACTATTTCCAAAACCTTATTGAAAACGGAGCACTTCGTGGTTCTCCGCTTAGCTCGAAAAGACGATTTAAGAAGTGAATAGTCAAGCTAATATTTAGTTTTCCAAGCGCTCAGGATGATAAGATTTGAATGAAGATTTTTGCAAAAATAGATTGCTTTGGCTCGCTCATACAAAGACCTCGCAATAACAAATTATAGTATCCTTCGGCTCCTTTCAGGATGATATATGTTTTAACCATCTAAGGAAACCTAAGCTTAAATGGACTCATATATTAAATGGTCAACTCTTAGTTTTTTACTAAAATTGATATTATAAATAAGATATTGATTGCATTAACGGAGTTATGCCCCAAATTAATCTGCTTTCAATTACATTGCTGCAACAGAACTTTCTAATTCCTTATACCACTCTTCACCATACTTACGGATAAGTGGTCCTTTTAAAAAGCTGTAAACGGGAACTTTCAATTCACGTCCAAAAGTACATGCATCGTGGCAAATGTGCCACCTGTCGTAATTTAAAACTTCAAACTCTGGGTATTTAGTAATTCGAATTGGATATAAATGACAGGAAATGGGCTTTTGCCAATCTACAATACCTTGTTCGTATGCCTTTTCAATGGCACATTTTGTTATGCCGCCTTCAAACAGCACGTATGCACATTCTTTATTTTTATCTACGCAAGGCGTGGTTAAATCACCATCTTCATCAACAACATAGGTGCCTTGCTCTTCTATTGCTTTTATGCCTTTTTCGTTTAAGAGGTGTTTAATTTTAGGATAAATCTCTTCCAGAATTGCTTTTTCATCATTATCCAATGGCGCACCAGAATCACCTTCAACGCAACAAATTCCTTTGCACTTACTTAAATTGCAAACAAAATTCTCTTTTAACACATCTTCGTGCACCAGCACTTGCTCAACTTCTATCATCATGACTCTTTTGCTAAAGCATATTTTAAACCCGAGGCAGATTTCAATTCCATCGTTACTGCACCAACTAAAATCTCAACCTGTGCTTTCACAGGCACTCTATTTCCATCATCGGTAACCCAAAGGTACAAACGACTATCCTTTTTAAAAATTCTACCTGGTTTAATCGAAGGACTAAATTTCAAGCATCGAATATTACCAAGTTTACTTTTAACTATTTCTTTCCCGATATATTCGATTTCGAGGGCAGAAATTTCATCTCCAAGAAAATAATTTAGTTTAAACTTATCGCCTGTTTTAAGTTTTGTTATATCAAGGCTTCGGGCAAAATAATAAGCAGATACTAAATCAAATGTTTGAGTAGTAGGCGTTGTAAAAGTTCCTCTATTCGATACTACTTTTTTGGCATCCTGGTTAAACCTTGCTTTATCTTGTCTTTTATAACTGGCTTCTCTTATATTTTCCTGATAGAAATAAGGTAACAAATCTGTTTTATCAATATAAGAATCGTAATGATCCCTTATTTTATAGAAAACATCAAATGTTCCGGAGGTTTGTGCATCAACGGTTAATTTATAGGTTGGTTTGTTATCAAATTTTAAATCAGAATTCTGAACTTTTATTGTTGCTTCTGCAGCGGTAATAAAGCCATATTTTAATTTATAGCTTAATACTTCACCTTCCTGGAAAACGGCATCTTTCTTTACGGGCAGCTGCTGCGCCGAAGCGATGAGCATACTGAGCGTAGCAGTTAAAATTAAAAATAACTTTTTCATTTGCTTTGTGTGTTTCAATTTTGTGAATATCTGCATAATAAACGATTCCTTTGCAGCCATCCTTACCTGATAACCAAAATTAATCTTTACGCTTGTATACGGGCACAGTTGAGCAAGGCTCGCCAAACATAATACTTTTAACTACAGGCGTTAATAAATTAGTAATTTCTACATAAGCAGAAACCGGAACCTCTATATCGCCACAACCTTTAACCACCACACGTTCATTGGCATAGGCTTGAGGATCGATTTTAGCCAATGCTTTGGTAAACAGCATAGCTTCCAAAGTATCGAGCCCACCGAATACAACTTCGTTGGCAAAAGGTTTTAATCGGTTTGCCAGTAACATATAAGCCCAGGTTGGCACAATGGCATCAGCAGAACAGATAATGGCTACGTTTTTATCCTGATACTGCGACCAGTCGTGTGTTTTAATAAATTCCCTGAAATCTTTCTCTCTAAGCATTAAACCATGAAAAAGGTTTTCTTTGATATCATAAACAACCCTTTCACCTGGATGATAATACTCTTCCAGATTTAAAGATATTAAACCACTATTTGCGACTTTATTAACGAAGTTTTCCTGAATTTCCATGGCGTTTAAATAAAAAAACCGTTCCGACTATACATCGGAACGGTTACAAAATTACGCAATTTCTAATTAATAGAATTTCACGCGATTGTCTTTTATCTTAGCATTATCTTGTAAAGCTTGGAAAGCTGCTCCTAAAGAACGCTGACCTAAATTTAACATCATCGTTTCTTTTTGCTTAAACATGTTTGCAATTGGTGCAGGATTTGAGAATCCATCAACAGTGAAAACATATACGCCACGTTCGCCATTTACCGGAGTTGAAACTTTACCTGGTTGAGAACCGAATACTGAGCCTACTAATGTATTTTCCTGAGCAACACCCGGAATAATAGGGTTTGCAAAAACAATGTTTTGAACGGGCATTACAGTACGGCCAACTTTAGAGGCAATTTGCGCTAAACTGCCCTTACCAGCACTTTCAAATTTGGCTTTTAATAATTTTGCTTTCGCAGCATTAAGCACCATTGGCTGGATTTCTTTTTTAACAGCCTCTAATGGTAATGTACCTTTAGGTTTAACATCAGTTAAGTGTGCTACAACATATCCATCGCCCATGGTGTAGATTTCAGGTAAAACATCACCTTTATCTGCAGCATAAGCAGCCTGAATTAGTTTACGAGGGTTATCTAAACCTGGAGCGAAACCTTGGGTTGCTGTAATTTTATCTGCTACAGAAACTTTCAATTTATCTTTCTCTGCTAATTTAGCAAAGTCATTTCCCTTAACATCGGCTAAGAAATTACTTGCCGCTTTATATGCTGCTGCTTGTGTTTTACTACTTGCCGCTAAAGATTTCTCTACATAGGCTAACTTAGCTACTTTAGAAGAACCAATTTGTTTTTCAATTTTAATTAAGTGAATACCGAACTGAGATTTAACAACTTTTAAATCTCCGGTACTGCCGTCGAACGCAGCGTTCTCAAATTCTGGAACCATTGCACCACGAGCAAATGTACCAAGCTCACCACCTTTATCTTTAGAACCATCAACACTATATGTTTTAGCTAACTCAGCAAAACTGCCGCCTTTAGAAACTAAACCCTTTAAAGAATCTGCTAATTTAACTGCATTCTCTTCGCCACCAACTTTAGCCGGGTCGATTAAAATGTGACTTGCTTTTACTGAATCTGGAGAGAAGCGACTTGAAACAACCTTAATTACTTTGTAAGAATTGCCTGATAAAGCGGGGCCATAAAAACTACCTGCAGGTAAAGAGAACACAGCCGAATCAATTGCAGGATCTAATTTTCCTTTTGGTAAATAAGTGTATGGAACTTTAACATCAGAATTAATTGCTGCGAAAAGCGAATCGTTTGCTGCTACTTTGAAATCGGCGGCAATTTTTTCGATTTGTGCCTTAACTGCTGCAGAATCTGCTTTAGTTGGTTTGATACTGAAAGCAACATATTCGAAAGTACGTGTTTCTGAAGGGTTGTTAAAGCGTGCCTTGTTTTGATCGTAGTATTCTGAATAATCAGCATCTGTTAACTTAACAGAAGCATCAGAAATACTTGTATAATCAAGATTAACGTATTTAAAGTTAGCCAGTTTGTTACGGTTAGTATACTCATCAGTTGCTTCTAAAGAAGTAACATAAACCGAATTGCGGATTAAGTTTGAATATTTTTGTTGTAATGTTTGGTTTTTAACCTCGGTTTGTAACATGGCAGACTGGCTTTGTGCCTGCGGCTCTTTAGATTTCAAAAAGCTGTTTAACTGCATACGATCCAACTGACCTGTTTGAGGGTTGGTAAAGTATTGTTTAATTAGAGGACTTGGATTTTGACCAACTAACAAGTCAACCAATTCATCCTCAGATACGGTTAAACCTAAACGTTCGTATTCTTTATTTAACAATACGTTGGCTAATTCTGCATTCCATGCCTGATCTACAGCCATTGCCTGCATTTGTGCATTTGCACTACCGCCATATTGTTGTTTAAATTGATTTAAACCTTGCTCTACTTTTGGCCCGAAATCATCAATACTGATATCATTTCCATCAACCGAACCTACTGTTTTTTGGTTAGCGGCCCAAAAAGGCTTACCCACGTTAATTGCATCACCTACTAAAAATGCAACAATTGCAAAACCAATAGCAAACACAAGTATATAGCCTGCACGGTTACGCAAAAATGTCATTAATCCCATATTGTACTTTATATTATTTAGTTTTTTTTAAGAGGGCGCAAGATACAAATTTGCCTCAAAAAAGAAAACACAAAATTTTATTTATCAACTGTTTAATTTTTAAGCAAATAGCGAAGCAAAAAAAAGGCTTTTTTAAGGCACAATTTCGTCCTTTAATACCGCCTGACCCGTAGCTGTATTTATTGTATAGGTACTAAAATCCTGTGGTGCTTCGAAATCTATGCCGTTGAGAATATTGCCATCGGTCGTTTTGATTGTAACGTTCTGTTTAGAGAAAAAAATTTTTTTTGATTCATCCCAGATGAGCTCCTCGGATGAAAAGGTATCGCCTTTGGCATTTTTTACAATTACATTCTTTCTGAAAAAGGTTTTCATCTCCTGATCACGCCTGATGGCATAATCGCAAATCAATGTACCATCAACAACCCCAGGCTGGTTAACATTGAAAAAATCAATTTTAACGCCTTTAATCATTTCCTGATAAGAGCCCCCGTTATCTGTGGTAACCTTATCCATAATTGGCGCATTACCTTTTGCTTTAACACGGGCAGAGTCGCTGTAGATGATTTCGACACCTAGTGTCCGATCTCGGTTTAAAACAACTTTCTGATTACTAATCGCACTTGCTTTTTTAAGGTCATCATCTCCACAGGAAACCAAAAATAATGGTACCCCAAGAACAAAGCCATATAAAAATGCCTTTAATGTCATTAATCTACCCTGTACTTACGGAACCAGGTATCGTTTAAGGTAAAGCCTAAATGGAAGTTTATGAATTTCTCTTTAACCAGGTTATTGGTAAGTGTGCCTCGCTGGCCAAATTCTGTTGTAAAGTTAATTTTGTAAAAAGACAGGCCATTAGCAGAAGGAAGAGGAAAACCAAATCCTAATGAAGCGCCCATTTGTTTAATATCCTGATTACCTATCTTGATATAGGTTTTATCATAATTGAAACCTAAGCGATAATCAACACGCTTAAAATAACTATTATAAGAGGTAATGTCTGGTGTAAACTGGCCACCAATTGATGCACCATAACTATTTTGTAAGCCCTGATTAACATTATTAATGCTAACATCAGACCATTTGCTTGTTCTAACATCGGCTCCGATTAACCATTTATCTGTTTGCTGTATCGAAATACCAAAATTATGAGACATGGGCAGCTTAATGCTTGATTTAGCGCTTATCACAGAATTTAGAGTATCTAAGGCGGTATTTTCATTACCATTTACATCTCGTGTATAAACGGTTGCGAAGTAAGATTGGTTTGAGTTTATTTTACCAGAGCTACTACCTGAATAACCTAAAGTAACAACTGTTTTAGGCGCAATATTAAAATTATACTGTATCCCGTAAGAGTAGTTTAAACCACCTACACTGTTCTTGTTTTGTAGTTTTGAATTTAAGGCTCCAGCATCAGCATATTCAGTTGCTCTGGTTGTAATCAAATTACCAAAGATATATTCTAGGTTACCACCAATGCTTAAGTGATCGCCAAAACGATGACCATATCCAAAATATGCTTTAGATAAACCGCCTTCACCTTCGTAAAGCTGATCAACGGACATCGTATCTATTTTAACCGAATTTTTATAACTATAACCTAAATCAGAATATGGTAAAATACCAAAACTAATAGCCGAGCGTCTGCTAACAGGAATTGCAAATGCAAGATGACTAAAGGTTGAATTGAATTTGCTTTCTTTTACATCTCCTCTTGATAAACTGCTTAAATTAGCGCTCATACCAAGATCGATTGTTGTTAGTGTTATACCAGAATACGATGCCGGGTTTTGCATGTTAATGTAATTAAATCCATTAACCTTATTTACTGCGGTAGAAATACCACCCATTGCCCTAAGTTGCGGAAGTAAAGAACCTTTAACATTTCCAAACCCATATCTTGAATAAGGAGATGAAGTTGTAACCTGTGCCTGAACACTGAAACCACAAACTAGAACGAGTATGGCTGTAATATAATTTATTCTTTTGTACATTTTAATCTGCAATAGCTTCATTTAATCCTTTTAATACCAAGTAAGGATCTTTAATTATTTGAGGCGCAAAGATGCTGTTTTGTAATTGCTTAAACAAAAAAACGGCATCACCACCTGTTATAATAACCTTTAAGGCACTTTCTTTTATATTATTTAGGGCAATAAACCCTTCAATTTCATTAATAACCCCTTGCAAGACACCATTTTTTATGGCCGTTTCCGTATTTTCTCCTTCGGGTATCTGGTCTTCTTCGCTCCAGCTTACCAAAGGTAAACGCCCGGTAAACTCGTGTACCGCTTTAAACCGCATGGTAATCCCGGGGCTAATACTTCCGCCGAAATATTCACTTTTTTTATTTAGCAAATCGTAGGTAATGCAAGTTCCTGCGTCAATTACCAAACAAGCTTGTTTTTCAAAAATTCCATTAGCGCCTAAAACAGCCGCCCATCTATCCAAACCTAATGTAGCAGTCGTTTTATATTTATTCTGCACACCATTACCCAGTAAGGCCGAAAAACGAATATATTCTGTTTTTTGCTTTAGAAAATCCTCCAGTTGAAGGATTTCTTCATCGACGGTACTGATTATCGATTTTTTAATTTCAAACTCTGCAAGTAAAGGTTTTAAATCATCAACCGTAATTTTACTAATCCGTTGATAAAATATAATTTCCTTACCTGAAAAAACGGCAATTTTTGTGGTAGTATTACCTATATCAATACTTAAATTATGCATTTATCTAAATAAGAATCGATTATCTGATTATCACAAATATGTATTAATAATTGCAAAACTCCACAATCATGGCACAAAGCTATTAATCTTTACCAAGTTTCGAGGTATCATTTTGTTAAAAAAGGTTAAACAAACAGAAAGTACTGCACAGAAACTACAAACAGTAAAAATAGTGTTTCGTAGAACCACCGCTTTTTTGCGTTACTAAAATAATACGCTAAAAGTACAGCTCCAGGAGGCACACAAAGCAGGAAATGCCAAATACGAAAATTAGGCTTTAGGTAAAAACATACAGCAGATACTAAAAACATGAAGAATAGCATTTGAAAACCTTTTCTTGTACTGATAAAACTCCTGAAAAAGTTTTCCCGAAGTTGTAAAGAAGCCAAAATAATAATTACCGCTACCGGAATCAAAACCAGGTAATCGTTATAATTTATTTTAAAAACAGAAGGGAACTTATTCCCAAGTGGTTTCCATATCTGATAAAATGAGTTTAAATTATCTTTCCAGTAATAAAACACAGCAAGAAAAAAGAATACCGTTAAAAAGCCGATCAAACCAGCTACCCACTCCCGCCAGTTAAAAGAACGAAAAAGTAAAAGCGAAAGAAAAATCATTAATAACATGGCCATAAATGGAAAATAAATTAATGTTCCAATGGCGATAATCATTCCGATATCAAATACAGTAGTTATAGCATTTGGGCTTTTGCTTAGCTTTAAAAACTTATCAATTATCCATATTAAAAAGAAATTGCACACTAAGGCAGGTGTTAAAATCATAAAAGGCAGAAACAAACTTGCTCCTGTTATGTACATTAATGCTGGCAGAAAACTTGGTTTTGTCAGTAAATTATGATTGTTAATTATCCTGTTAAAAATTAAAGCTTGAATAAAAACAAGAATAGCGGCAAAGAAAATGTTTGCAGAAGCTGAGAATGCATTTTCTAAATCAATAGAAATTAATAACCTGGCAAAAGGCTCAAGGAAATCGAAGTTCAGATGGGCCGGTGTTTCATAAAAAATGACAATACGCATCACAAATGTGTAAGCCAATAGCAAAATGAGGTTAACCGGATTTAATTTTCTGAACTGATTAATCATGCCTTTTTTAAGAGTAGGCAAAGTAAAGATAAAAAGCTGAAAGCTGAAAGGCTAAAACTTAAACTCTTGCGTATTTCTTAACCATATCGTCGATGATTTGCGCAGTTTCATCCGGAAAATCAAATTGATGTTTCTGAGGATTTGAAACCCAATCTTTAATTATTGGGAGCCACTTTTTATTGCTACCCCAGATAACCGGCAACCCTAGTTGCTTTAGGGCATAAGCGTTGCACTGCTGTTCAAATTGAAACCGCATTGGTGCTACAAGTAGTTTCTTGCCTAAATAAAGTGCTTCAGATGGTCCTTCGAAACCTCCTCCCGTTAAAAGTCCCTCGCAGGTTGCCAAACTTTTATTAAACTTTTCATTGTTAACAGGCTCTACAAAAACATTTTCTTCCTGATAAGCTTCTTTGTTATGCTTAGAAAAGACCTGCCATTTAACCCCGGGAATTTGTATCAAAAGTTTAACGAGTCTTTTATCATCTATAGCAGGCAGGTAAACGGTATAATGTCCTAAATTTTCGCTTTTTAAGCTTCTAATTTCTGCTCTGATAACCGGGGTATGAATAAAAGTATCGTACCTATCGAAATGGAAACCAATATGATATTTTGTTGGGGCGTAATGACTTAAAATAACCTTTCCCCAATCTATAGTTTTAGGCCGGGGCACCTTTTTTGATTTAAATGCGGCTTGATGGCTTAGTGACACACACTCCACACCTTGCAGTTTACATGCCCAGGCACTAACAGGTTCAAAATCGTTTACGATGAGGTTATAGTCTTTTACCGGAATTTGCTTCATGTCTTTTCTAAAACGGAAAAGATTCATACTAAGCCATGTTTTGAAATGATCTACGCCACCCTTTTTACCGAAAATAAAGCTGAAACCATGCAACTGATATTTAACGGGTTGGCTCAGTTTTACATCAGCCTGTGTTCCGCTGACTAAAATATCAACTTCGCCGTATTTTTGAAGTAAGGGAATAATTTCCCTTGCCCTGCTGATGTGACCGTTTCCGGTTCCCTGTATTGCGTAAAGTATCTTCATTTATTAAAGCCGAATATCTAAAATTATCGGGCAATTTCATACTTTATGTTCTGTAAAAGTAAATTAATATCTAATTTACTTTTCAAATCTTCCGCATCAGATAAAATTCCTTCATCAACTTCATCCTTAACAAAGTCTTTATGTTCATACTTGAAAATGCTCCATTTTTGCTCATTATATTCAAGCGCAGTTAAACTTTCTACCCAATCGCCACTATTTAAGTAAGTAACTTTCCCATTATCTACATTAATTTCTCTTTTCTCTGGTTGATGGATGTGACCGCAAACTACATATTCATATCCCTTTTCCACCGCCAGTTCTGCGGCAACTTGTTCAAAACTGTTTATGAACTTAACGGCATCTTTAAACCTAGCTTTTATCTTTTTGGAAAAACTCATTTTCTCTCTTCCAAAAGCGTTAAGCAGCCAATTCACAAAGCTGTTAATCAAAATTAGCGTATCATAACCAACCGCACCCATTTTAGCTAACCATTTAGAATGCTGCATGGTTACATCGAAAACATCGCCATGAAAAAACCAGGCTTTCTTACCATCGAGTTCCATAATTAATTTATTACCCAAATGGAATGAGCCCATTTCCATTCCATCGAACTTCCTCAGCATTTCGTCGTGGTTACCAGTTAAATAATGAACCTCAACACCCTCTGATACAAATTTCATCAGTTTACGAATCACTTTCATGTGCGACTCGGGCCAGTAACTTTTACTGAACTGCCAGATATCGATAATATCTCCGTTTAAAATAAGCGTTTTAGGCTTAATGCTTTTTAAATATTTTAAAAGCTCTTTAGCATGGCAACCATAGGTACCCAAATGCACGTCGGATATAACGACTACATCGACATTTCTTTTATCCATAAAAGGGAATTTTTAGGGGAGCGAATTTTATTACCGCCTGAATTAAGCAGTTTAAACAGATTGAAGCTATGTTACCACTCTTCTTCCTCATCGAGTTTTACCTCAAAGGGGCTAAAAAAATAAATAATAACAATCAATAGACAGATGGCAAAAAATGATTCCAACATAATATCTGATTTATAATACAAATGTAAGACACTGTTTATCAACCAAATGTTACGGGACTGTTAAATTTTTCACTAAAGTGATAAAGTATGTTAAAGTTGCTTTAAAATGATTAATTACCAGATTTACGAATTACTGAATTTTAAATACAATTTTTGGAATTCCGATAAATAAAAAAAGCCCATAAACGATGCTTATGGGCTTTAAAATACTATAAAGGAAAACTAAGCTTTTACTGCTTTTTTCTTTTTGTTTTCTGTGTAAAAACCAAAGCCTAATCCTACAACTAAAAGAATTGAACCAGCTAACGAAATATTTTCGCCAACGTAATAAGAAGTTGGGTGGAATATAAACTCTAATTTATGATTTCCAGCTTCTAACTGGGCTGCACGTAAAACGTAATCGGCCCTGAAATAAGGTTTTTCTACACCATCGATGTACATTTTCCAGCCTTTGTTGTAGTAAATCTCAGAAAAAACTGCAATCACGTCTTTAGCGGTAGAATATTCATATGTCAAGTGATCTGGAGTATAATTCGTTAGCTTGATAAAACCCTCCTGTCCTGTACCTAAAATCTTGCTGTCCATTAAGCCTTTGTAGCTCTGATCTACTATTGCCTCTTTTTTGGCATCAAAACTACTAATGGCCTTCATTTCTTCATCAGAATTTTTAACATATTGTACACTTTCTACAAACCATGCATTACCACAAGCAGTAGCATTACGTTGCATTTTGTAAGAACCAGTCTGCTGATCTTGCGTAATTATGTATTTGGTATTCAACATATCCAAAACATCCTGGTTAATGCTTTTTGTTAATTGGTTATCAACTAATTCCTGAAAACGCTTTAACCTTGCCGAATGAAAACCACCAACCGTTTTATGAAAATATGAGGTTTCTGCACTTTTAAATGGATCGCCAAGTGTTAAATCGAAAACCCTGAAATTTGGATCCTTATCTGCCGATATAAAATTATCTACATCTCTTGCTTTGTAATGGTCAGTCAAATCCGATTTATTAACAAAGTTTTGATTGTTTAAATAGCGACGATCAACTTGCCATAAATCTATTAATACCGCTAAAGCCAACAAACCAAAAACAAGTTGCATATTCATCTTTTTGGTTATAAAAGCCCAGATTAATCCAAATCCAATAGCAACGAATAAAAGCGTACGCAAGGCATCGGCTCTTGCTAAAGAAACCCTATCGGCAACAATTGCATCGGTAATTTTAGCGGTAAGTGCCGCATTGTTTTGGGTAATTTGATTTAACCAGGCAGTAACCTCTCCTTGGTTTGAGCTTCTGAAACCAAAAAATACTGTTGGTGCAATTACAATTATTAATGCGAAACCACCAGTTATTGCAGCAGACCAGGTTAATCTTTTAACTAAATATTTTTGGTCGTAAGCTCCATCCTGAGCCTCTTTAATCGCTAAAATCGCTAATAAAGGAACCAATAAGCCAACAACAGCCAAGATAGATTCTACCGCTCTGAATTTATTGTAGCCTGGCAAATAGTTAAAGAACAAATCGGAAACTAACGGAAAATTAGAGCCAAATGAAAGTAATAGCAATAGAACACTTGTACCTAAAACCCACCATTTCCAGCGATGCTTTACAATAAATAAGCCGAAAACAAAAAGAAGACAAATGATAGAACCAAAATAATACGGCCCGGAAGTACCTGGCTTATCTCCCCAATATTGCGAGCCAACATTTTGAGCGATTGCGTTAACGGCTTGTCCGGTATTTTCACCATAAATTGGCCCTAATGCATTAGAAACAGTTCCGTCTTGCAAAATTTTAACAAATTCCCCTTTTGGATCTAAAGCACCGCCACTAGCGCCGCCATATAAATTTGGCACAAGAAAAGTAAAACTTTCTCCAACACCCTGACTCCATTGATATGCGTATGCTTTATCCAAACCATTTGCTGGTTCAGCTTTATCTGTTGTAAGGTTCGATTTACCACGAATTGTTTCGTTACCATATTCGTAGGTTGTCCATAAAGTACCTGCATTTACTAAAACGGCCAGAAAAATACCTCCAAAAATAAAGGCTACAGATTTACCAAATGCAGGTAGTTGTTTTGCCTTTTTTGCATGATATAATTCAATACACCCCAAAATAAACAACGCAATAAACAAATAATACGTCATCTGGATGTGATTTGAGCGAATTTCTAATGCCATAAACAAGGCTAATAAACTTCCGCCAACTAAATATCGGCCTCTTAGTGTTAAAATTATAGAAGCTAAAATAGGAGCAAAAAAGCCGATAGCTAAAGCTTTATTACTATGCCCGGCGGCAATTATGATAAAATTATAAGAGGTAAATGCAAATGCAACCGCACCAGCGGCTGCAAGCCATGGGTTTACTTTTAAAACACAAAAGAGTAAATAAGCCCCTAATAGGTAAAGCAATACCGTTCCAACCGGATCAGGAAAAACACCTTTAATTACATCGATACCATAAGTTGTAATATTTAGGGGATATTGAACCCAAATTTGATATGCAGGCATGCCACCAAACATTTGGTTAGTCCAAAGCGGTCCTTTTCCGGTTGCTTCTTTAACATCCATAATCTCTTTTTGCATAGCCTTGGCCTGCAAAACATCGCCCTGCATTGGCGCTTTACCCTGCAAAACAGGACTGAAGTAGGCAAAGCAAATGACTACAAAAATTGCAATAATGGCTAAATGGGTGCCATTGTTTTTAAACCAGTTATTCATTAAGGGTTGTTTAAGTTTAAACGAATGTCAAAAATAAAAAATTGAACGGTATATTAAAGGAATAAATTGAAAGCCTTCGCATTAAAAAATTTAGATTTGTTTAAACATCGTATAAACAATTTAATAAGCCGCATGAAAACATTGTTTTTATCAGTAATTTTTAGTCTTTTGCTATCACCTGTTTTTGCACAAGTAGTAAGTTTAAATCCTTCTGAAATTAAACGCCTAAAGATTGAAATCAGCAAAGATGAAAAAACAAAAAAGTTATATTCAAACTTTAAAAAAAATGCATCAAATTTCTTAAAAGAACAACCCAATCCTGTTGATACTATACGCACAGAAGGTTTATTGAAAGGCAATCCAAAAAAAGAAAAAACAAGTATCGCACTTAGGGATATGTATAAAATCTTTGCATTAGCATTAGAATACAAAATTAATGGCGATAAGAATTACCTAAATAAATCGGTTGAATTTCTAAAAGCCTGGGCAAAAACTAACCAGCCAAATGGCGATCCGATTGATGATACTAATTTGGATAAAGCAATTGAAGGTTTCGATTTAATTAAATCGGATTTAATGGATAATGATAGACTTTTAATTTCAGATTGGTTAAATCGTACCGCTTTAGCAGAGATAAATAGTAAACGAATGAATAGAAATGTGGGTACGGGCATAAATAACTGGAATGCACATCGCCTAAAAATTGTTGGGGAGATTGGTTATGCCTTAAATAATCAAGAATTTAAAAACTGGACAACTGACCGATTTAAAAAACATATTGAAGTTAATTTGAATGCCGACGGAACAAGTCTTGATTTTAAGGAACGAGATGCGATGCATTATCATATTTATGATTTGGAACCCATGTTAAAGCTGGCTTTACTAATTAAGCGTGCCAGAGGTGAAAATTTCTACACTTACGAATCTCCAAAAGGCGCTTCGATTAAAAAATCTGTTGATTGGCTTATTCCATACATTGAGGGAGAAAAACAGCATGAGGAGTATGTAAATACCACAGTTAAATTCGACCGGGATAGGGCAAAAAACAATGAACCTGGTTTTGCAGCAGGAACAATGTTTGAACCATTACTAGCTTTACCAGTTTTAAAACTCTCCGTTTATTTTGATAAAAAACAATCGGAACTACTTTCTAAAATAAATGTAAAAGGTAAAGATTGGGAGAAGATATTAAACGATATTAAGTTTCAGGAAAAATAAACTTTCAAAAAGTTTTGAAAGTTTAAAAAAATAATTATCTTTGTTTATGGAATTAGCGGCAGCGAAACTTAAATTTATAGAGGCTTGGGGCAAATTAGGCTCTGAGTGGGGAATCAATAGGACCATGGCACAAGTTCATGCCCTTTTATTAATTTCTTCTGTAGCGCTAACAACTGAAGAAATTATGGAGCAGTTGAGTATTTCCAGAGGAAATGCAAATATGACCCTGCGTGATTTAATAGGCTGGGGATTGATAGAAAAACAACATAAAGCTGGCGAAAGAAAGGAATATTTCTTTGCGGATAAAGATGTTTGGAATATAGCCCGTCAGGTTGCCAAAGAACGTAAAAAACGTGAGTTGGAGCCGGTTTTAAAAATTCTAAATGAGCTTTCGAACGTAACAGGCGACGAAAAAGACCCAGAATTTACAACCTTTAAAAAATCGGTAGCCGACATTAATAAGCTTGCAAACAATGCTGATAGAACTATAGAAACCATGCTAAAAGCCGAGGAAAGCTGGTTTTGGAGTTCAATATTAAAAGTATTTAAGTAAATATCAAGCCGAGCTATACTTAAGTAAGCATAAACAAAGCCCTGATCGGCTTTATTTTTTAAGACAAACTTTCAATTTTTACTGAAAATTTAAAAACTACATAAAATGAAAACGCTAGCCAACCATGTTATCCTGTTTGATAATGAATGTCCGATGTGTTTTGCCTACACCAAAGCCTTTACCAAATTAAAAATGTTACCAGCTAATGGTCGTGAAGCCTATCAGCAAATGCCCGCAGCTATTTGTCCTCTGGTAGATAAACAAAGAGCCGCTAATGAGATTGCACTTGTCAATACAGAAAATGGCGAAGTAATTTACGGCATTCCTGGTCTATTTAAAATTATTGGAAATGCAATGCCTGTTTTTAAGCCTTTGTTTGGCTTCGCTCCCTTCTTAGGGCTAATGAAAAAATTTTACGCTTTCATCTCTTACAATAGAAAGGTAATTATTCCGGCAGCAGTTAAAGAAAATACGATTCAGCCAGACTTTAAACTTCATTACCGCATTGCTTATTTACTTTTTACATGGTTTTTAACGGCATATATCTTAACCGCTTACGCTCATCTGTTAACTAACTTTGTTCCATTAGGAAATCAATATCGGGAATATTTAATCTGCGGCGGACAAGTGTTTTTTCAGGCAGCGATTATCTTATTCTATAAAAAAGATAAAATCTGGGATTATTTAGGCAACATGATGACAATTTCTTTCGCTGGCGCAATGCTACTTTTAATTCCATTAATAGTGGCAAAATATTTAGAAATTGAACCACTATCTTTCATAGCTTACTTTTTATTAACCGCAGGGCTTATGTTTTTAGAGCATTTACGCCGCAGCAAAATTTTAAAATTAGGCTTATTAATGAGCCTAACCTGGGTAATTTACCGATTAATTGTTTTGGCTTTAATCTTAGCACTTTAAAATCATGAAATATAATAAGATAGTTTTAGCAGGTGGTAATGGCTATTTAGGTGGTGTTTTAGCCAAGCATTTTAGCAGCATAGCTGATGAAGTAATCATTTTCTCAAGAAAACAAAAAGCTGATGAGGGTAATATTAAAACCTTGTTATGGGATGGCAAAACTGAAGAAAATTGGATTAATGAATTAAACAATGCTGACTTACTTGTAAACCTTTGTGGAAAAAATGTGAACTGCAGGTACACTGCAAAAAACCGGGAAGAAATTATAAATTCAAGAGTTATACCTACAAATTTACTGAACCGAGTTATTGATAAATTAGCTAATCCTCCTTTGCTATGGATTAATATTACTTCTGCAACTATTTATCGCCATGCAGAAGATGAGCCACAAGATGAGTTAAATGGAGAAATTGGTTATGGCTTCTCTATAGATGTTTGCAAAATATGGGAGCGAGCATTCTTCCAACCTACTAATCCTAAAACTCGCAAAATTGCTTTAAGGTTAGGTATCGTTTTGGGAAGAACGGATGGCGCTTTCCCAAGGTTATTGAATTTAGTTAAATTAGGAATGGGCGGAAAGCAAGGACATGGAACACAATATGTTAGTTGGGTACACGAACAAGATGTTGCTTTGAGTATAGAATGGCTTTTAGGTAAAGGAGAAATAAAAGGCATAGTTAACTGTACCGCTCCGAATGCTATTAAAAACACAGAACTAATGAAAACGCTCAGAAAATCTTATGGAATACCTTTCGGTTTACCTGCTCCAGCCTGGCTTTTAGAGATTGGCGCAATAATTATTGGTACCGAAACAGAATTGATTTTGAAAAGCCGATGGGTGAAACCGGGCGTGCTATTAGATTCTGGCTTTAAGTTTCAGTATGGAAATATTGATGAAGCGGTGCATGATATTTTAAGTTTGAGGGTTTAGAAAGTAGAAATTTCCTCTTCCCGTCATTGCAGTAATCTTAATGTATCAGCTAAACTAGTAAGATTGCTTCCTGCCTCACAATGACGATTTTTATAAAACAAAAAATCCTGATTTTCATCAGGATTTTTAATTTTATTTAACTTCTTCGTAATCTACAAAATCACCGAGTTTATCCGTTTTTCCCTGGTCGGGTTTTGGCGGCATATAATCGATAGATATAGACCCTTCAGGCTTTCTTCTAGGCTGTTGCGCTTGACCGCTTGCTTGCTGTTGCATTTTGCTTGCAAGGTTGCCAAACAACATTGGTAAAATCAATCGAATTAACATTCTGATGATCCAAAGCACCAATATTGCGATAAAAATGAACTTAATTAATCCCATTCTAAATTTTAAATGTTATACAAATATAGACGTAGCTATAATTATTATGTTACTTTTTGCAAGTTTAATTGCATTTTAATTACAATTAATTAACCTTCAACAATTTCGCAAACCCTACCCACTTGCCCATCATCAAGTCTAACTTTAATACCTCTGGAGTGGAATGAAGATGAAGTTAATAAATCTTTCACAATTCCGTAGGTAACATTTCCGCTTCGCTGGTCCTTTTTTAAGATAATTCCAACTTCTAAACCTGGGAAAACATCTTTTCTATTTTGTCCGTCCATATTCGCCAATTTCCTGCAAAAATAGTTTTTGAATGCTAATTATCGATAAAGTCTTTGTTTTTAATTGAAACAAACTTATTAAATCTTTATTTCCCAAATTTCTCCGCAAACATTTTCTCTAAGGCAAACATTTCATCACGCAGTTTAGCCGCTTGCAAGAAATCCATATCCTTTGCTGCCTTTTGCATATTTTTTTTGGTGTTATCAATAGCTTTCTGCAACTCAGCCTTGCCCATATACTGCACAATTGGATCGGCAGCAATGCTGATTTCTGCATTTTCTATATAAGCTCTGGCTTTATTATCGCTCGCTTTTTGAGAGAAATCTAAAACAGATGTCTGCTCTAAAATTGCCTCACGGGTTTTACCAACAGTCATTGGCGTAATTCCATGTTTTAAGTTATAAGCAATTTGGATATCTCGACGGCGATTCGTTTCAGAAATTGTTTTCTCCATACTATCTGTAATACCATCGGCATACATAATTACACGACCTTTATCATTTCTTGCAGCACGACCAATGGTTTGAATTAAAGATTTTTCAGAACGAAGGAAACCTTCTTTATCGGCATCTAAAATAGCTACTAAAGTAACCTCAGGTAAGTCCAAACCTTCTCTTAACAAGTTAATCCCTACCAAAACATCAAACTCCCCTAGCCTTAAACCACGAAGAATTTCTACGCGTTCTAAAGTTTTAATTTCGGAGTGAATGTAACGGGTTTTAATATTTAATCTATCGAGGTATTTTGTTAACTCTTCGGCCATTCTTTTGGTTAATGTTGTTACCAAAATACGGCCTCCCTGTTTTATTGTAATATCGATTTCATCTAATAAATCATCAACCTGATTAATCGCTGGCCTGATTTCAATAACAGGATCCAATAATCCCGTTGGGCGAATAACCTGCTCAACCACTACACCATCAGATTTTTCCAATTCATAATCGGCAGGTGTTGCACTTACATAAATGGTTTGTGGCGCCAAGGCTTCAAACTCGGTAAAATTAAGCGGACGGTTATCTAAAGCTGCCGGTAAACGGAAACCATATTCTACTAAAGACAATTTACGCGACCTATCGCCGCCATACATCGCTCTAATTTGAGGAACGGTAACATGACTTTCATCAATAACCATTAAATAATCATCCGCAAAATAATCGAGCAGGCAGAAAGGGCGCATGCCGGGCGAACGACCATCAAAAAAGCGTGAATAATTCTCAATACCAGAGCAATAACCCAATTCCTTCATCATTTCGATATCGAAATTGGTTCTTTCTTCCAATCTTTTCGCTTCTAATAAATGCCTGTCGGCAATAAGTTGATTTTTTCTAATTTCTAGCTCTTCCTGAATTCCCCAAATAGATTGGTTAAATCTATCTTTTGGCGTAACGAAAAGATTAGCAGGATAAATTGCCATATCTTCTAATTTCTCAATAGTTTTCCCTGAAACCGGGTCTATAGCAGAAAGCTCTTCAATGTCATCGCCGAAAAAAGAAACCCGATAAGCATGATCTAAATATGCCGGATAAATATCAACCGTGTCGCCCTTAACCCTAAAAGTTCCACGTTTAAATTCTGTTGTGGTTCTGGCGTACATAATCTCTACCAAACTATGTAAAAACGAATTTCTTGATATTCGAAGACCAACACCAAAACGAAAAACCATTCGGGAGAAATCTTCGGGATTACCCATACCGTAAATACAGGAAATGGATGAAACCACAATAATGTCTCGCCTACCACTCATTAAGGAGGAGGTTGTGCGTAAGCGCAGTTTTTCTATTTCTTCGTTTATGCTTAAATCTTTTTCTATATAAGTATTGCTTGATGCGATGAAAGCTTCAGGCTGATAATAATCGTAATACGATACAAAGTAATTAACCGAATTTTCCGGAAAGAAGTTTTTAAACTCGCCGTAAAGCTGGGCTGCCAACGTTTTATTATGACTTAAAATAAGTGTTGGTTTTTGAGTCTGTTCGATAACATTTGCAATTGTAAAAGTTTTACCAGAGCCAGTTACACCTAACAAAGTCTGGTAATTTTCATTTGCATTTACGCCATCTACTAATTGTTTTATGGCTCCGGGTTGATCTCCGGTTGGTTGATATGCTGAAGTGATTTTGAATTTCATAGACTGTATCAAATATACGATTTTGAGCGTAAAGACTAAACAGCAGAAAGTCAGGAAAGTTAGCTTTTAGATTTAACAAATTACCAGCATTATTGAATAAGTAGAGGTTAATATCCAATACTCTGATAATAAAGACATACTCCTTTTATAGAGTTTTAAAAAGCATTAACCTAGTAAATCGAAAGTTAAACTTTCGATTTACTAGGTTAATTTATGGATTTGAATTACGTTAATATTTTACCTGAAATTCAAAAAAAGAGCATCTATCATAATTTCAGCTATTCAAAAATTTATGCTACAGCCACCTTTTTGAAAATACCGAGCGGAATTCTGTACCATGCTTTTATTTACCCGCTGCTTTCTGCATTGGGTTCATGCCTACAGATTGACCACGAACAGATGAAGCTGCTTTAGCTTTAAAAACTTTAAACTTGCTTTCTTTAGCTTTGCCACCCCAAGTGTTGTTGCTTGTATCAATATCAGCCGTTTCTCTGAGTGGATCGATTAAAATAGACTCCACTTCTTTATCCTTTACGTAAAACTTAGATGTTTTCAACTCGTTATGTCTCCAAATTTGAGCAGGGATACGGTCTATTTCCTTGCTACCATCCTTGTAAGTAAATTCTACAATAATGGGCATTACCAAACCGCCTTTGTTACTAAAATCTAATTCATAAAAGAATTTGTTCTCGTATTTCTTTTGCTCTGCATCTGCTACAACCTCCAAAGGCATTGAGCCTTGAGTTTTAACTGCAGTGGCTGTATCAACAGAAACTAAGCCTCTATCATATTTATAGTAAAAATCTTGTGCTGCAGGTGTTTTATCTACGTAAAAACTAACTTTTTTATCCTCACGATTCCTGATTTTAGAAATATCCTGAAAAGCATTAACCGCAGGTTTATCCACCTTAACCATTCTTGCTCTGGCTTCAGGAATTGTTGTTGGAAAATCTGCTTTGGCAAATTTAACGGTATCCAAAGCGATATCGCAAGGTTCAGTTCCAAAGAACCAACCTCTCCAAAACCAATCTAAATCCTCTCCGCTAGCATCTTCCATTGTGCGGAATAAATCTGCTGGTTGTGGATGTTTAAAGGCCCATCTTCTTGAATATTCTTTAAAAGCATAATCAAAAAGTTCTCTACCCATAATGGTTTCACGAAGAATATTTAAACCAGTTGCAGGTTTTGAATAAGCATTGGGACCGAAACGTGTGATATTTTCCGAATTGGTCATAATTGGCTCCAACTCATCCTTTGGTAGTTTCATGTAATCAACAATAGTGTATGCTGGTCCTTTTTTACTTGGAAAGGTATTATCCCACAGTTCTTCCGTTAGGTATTCTACAAAGGAGTTCAAACCTTCATCCATCCAGGTCCATTGGCGCTCGTCACTATTCACAATCATTGGGAAGAAATTATGCCCAACTTCGTGAATAATTACGCCTAACATACCGTTTTTAGTACTTTCACTATAAGTTCCATCTGCATCTGTACGGCCATAATTAAAGCAAATCATCGGATATTCCATTCCGTTTGCTGCCTCAATACTTTGCGCAACCGGATAAGGATAAGGGATTGTAAAATCAGAATAGGTTTTAATAGTGTGTGCCACGGCACGGGTTGAAAATTTACTGTATAAGTTATAGGCTTCCTTTCCGTAAAAACTCATACACATTACCGTATTATTATTTGCCGCAATTTTTTGAGGCATTGCATCCCAAATAAATTTACGCGAAGAAGTCCATGCGAAATCGCGAACATTGTTTGCCTGAAAGACCCATGTTTTAGTCCCTGTCGCTTTTTTACTTTCTGCGGTTTTTGCCTCGGCAAGGGTTTGAATTTCTACAGGAGCTGTTGCGGTTTTTGCAGTATTATATCGGCTTAATTGCGCAGGATTTAAAACAGCGCTGTAGTTTATACATTCGCCGGTAGAACCAACCAAATGATCTGCAGGCACGGTCATTTGTACTTTAAAATCGCCAAATGTTAAGGCAAATTCGCCTCTACCGGTAAACTGATGATTCTGCCAGCCTTGAAAATCGCTATACACACATAAACGTGGATACCACTGTGCCATGGTAAATAAATAATTTCCATCTGCTGGGAAAAACTCGTATCCACCTCGACCGCCAACAGTCATTCTATCAGTAATTTTGTAGTTCCAATCGATATTGAAAATGTATTTTTGCCCGGTTTTTAAAGCTGCCGGCAAATCAATTCTCATCATGGTTTTATTTACGGTATAGCTTAGTTTTTTGCCTGTAGCATCGGTAAGTTTAAGTACATTGATACCATTACCATTATTTGTGGTTTCACTTAACTTATCTATGCTTTGCGTTGTACCAACTGACGGCATTTTCGTCGCATCCTGATAGTTGGCATTTTTATCTGTACTATGCTCATTTTCATCAAGCTGTAACCAAATATAAGTTAAAGGGTCTGGCGAGTTGTTTGTATAAGTAATAGTTTCACTGCCTTTTAAAAGCAGGTTTTTCTCATCGAGTGTACATTTAATGTTATAATCGGCACGTTGCTGCCAGTATTTTACGCCTGGCGCACCACTTGCTGTACGCTGCTCGTTAGGGGTTGGCAGAATTGTCCCAAGCTGCTCAAATTTATTCCCGTGATTACTCCCTGGATTATTTTGGATGTTCTGAGCCATTGCCAAGCTTCCTGAAAAAAGCAACAGACCTGTTAATGTAAATAGTTTATTCATTTTTATATTTTATTAAAAGGGAATTCTTTCTAAAGCCATTTTTAAAGCCAGGCTAAATACGGCTGCAGATACAAATAAAACCCAATCTCTGCGTTTAATATTGGTGTAGCTAAAAATAATAAAAGTAAGCGCTAAAATTAGCACAACTACAAAAACTTGTCCCGCTTCTAAGCCCACGTTAAAACCGAAAAGTCCCCAGCCAATGTTTTGGTCTTTTGCTAGCATCATTCTTATCGAATTGGCGAAACCCATCCCGTGAATCAATCCAAATACTAAAGCGAGATAATAATTTATTTTAACTGATTTTAGCGAAGAGCCTTTTCCGAACAAATTAATTACTGCGGTAATTACAATTGTACAGGGAATTAAAAACTCTACCCATTTGCTATCAAATCTTAAAACATCGGTAATGCTTAAAAATAAGGTTAACGAATGCCCAATTGTAAAAGCGGTAACTAATATCAAAACTTGTTTTAAGTCTCTGTAACTATAAATTGCAACAAGTGCTAATACAAAAAGCTGATGATCTAAAGCGTCGGCACTTATAATATGTTCCCAACCTAATTTAAAGTAGAAGATGAAATCTTGTAACGGCATTATAAATAATTAGCTTTATGGATTGAGCTTTAGTATTTTTGAAGGCCTAAAATTAAAGTTTTAATTGCACAAAAGTTAAAAACAGTAAAAATGCATTTGTTAAATACCAAATTTGTTACCTTATTTTTAGTTTTCACTCTATTTGGCTTATCAAATAAGGGTAAGCACCCGCTTCATGTAAGTACAACTGAGGTAAACTTTAATTCAAAAGATAAAACACTCGAAATAAGCTCGAGGATTTTTAGTGATGATTTTGAAGCAATACTTGGTAAATTGTATAAACAGAAAACGGATTTAGCAAACCCGGCGCTAAAAACACAGATGGATGCTCTTGTAAGGAAATACATGCTTTCTCATTTACAAGTAAAGGCAAACGGCAAGCCTGTCAGTTTAAATTATATTGGCTTTGAAATAGACCATGAGGCTACTAATATTTATATGGAAGCCGAAAAAATTTCTTCGCTTAAATCGGCAGAAGTTAGCAGCACCATTTTATACGACATGTTTGATGACCAGATGAGTATCGTTCATTTGGTTAAAGGCGCAACAAGAAAAAGCAGTAAAATTCTATACCCTGATAAGAGTTTCTCTGCAAACTTTTAATTGTAATTATTGTATTAGTTATTAAAATACTGTTAATTTTATTAAATCCCCCTTAAGTTAAGGTTTTGTGAAAAGGCAATAATTGGCAGGATAAATTGTTTGTTATCTTAGTTTATACTCTCCCTATTGCTAAAATAAGTATGCACATAATTATCTTTTCCCCTCTACTTACGCCAAGAATTAAATATATCTTCAATTTTATATTTAAAGATATTTTAAGAGCGGAGGTAGAATTTACTGGTAATAGTGAATTTTTTATCCAAAGTGAGCATGCCAAAATAAGCTATGCAGACAGGCCACTTGGCGATGAATTATTTTTCAAAAATACAGCACTGCTGTTATCCAACAAGGTTGAAGAGCCTAAACTCAAAACTATTTCATTTGGCGATTATATTGTTCCTTTCCCTGTTGAAGAATCCGCTTTACCCTTTGATGTTTTTGCTGCATCTTTTTTCATCATTAGCCGTTATGAAGAATATTTGCATAAAGAAAAACCCGGTGACAACTTTGAGGCTAAAAACAGTTTTCAATATAAGTGGAAAATATTAAAAAGACCGATAATTGATGAATGGGCATTGATTTTAAAGAATATGATAAAGAAGAAAAACCCTTCTTTTAAGTTTTTCGAAAAAAAATTCGTTAATCAACCAACCATAAACCTTACTTTGAGGCCTGATGTTCCTGCTGGATTTTTGCCGAAAACAAAGTTCATCTTCTCATCAGTCTTCAATAAAAAACAAAAATATTTAAGCACGTTATTTGATGATTTTACAGGTTTGGGAACAGACAATAAAAAAGTTATTACCAGTTTAGACATACTGAAAATACAGCCTATTTATTTCATCAACTTTATTGAAGACGATAAAAACAGGTTAGCTTATGAAAAGAGCAAATTACTTTTAAGGGGAAAACAGATCGGCTTGCTAAAACCTTGTTCAGACAAGGAAACATCAACTTTTTTAAAAAAAGATTTAATAAAACTAGGTAAACTTCAAAATAGCCCTGTTAACCTGATAAGTCAGCAATTAGAGGCTTTAAAACTACCAGCTTGTTATTTAAATCTTGTTTCTACTGGTATTACTTCCGATTACTCGATGGGTTATGCCAATCAGGTAGGGTTTAGAGCAGGAACTTGTACGCCCTTCAGCTGGTATGATTTAGAGCTCGAAAAAGTTACGCCACTTAACGTAAAATCGTATTCGATAAGCGATACTGCAATTCATTATCTGAATATTACAGATGCAACACAAACAATTAGCAATTTTATAGATGCCGTTAAACTTGTTGATGGACATTTTTATACTTGTTGGCACCTTAAAAATTTATCAGAAAATGTTAAATTTAAAAAATGGAAAGCTATTTTTAACGAAATGTTAAAATCTGCGGGATAACTAAAATTATGATTTTCGACTTAAGCAAAACAAAATCAATAGCCAATACCTTCATCGCCGAACTTCGGGATGAAAATATTCAAAAGGATTCCATGCGTTTTCGCAAAAACCTCGAACGTGTTGGAGAATTTTTTGCTTACGAGATTAGCAAAACGCTAAAATTCACTTCGAGGGAAGTGATTACCCCATTGGGTACTTCACAATGCGATTTTCTAGAACAGCAACCTGTTTTAGCCACTATTTTAAGAGCGGGTTTACCTTTACAACAAGGCTTATTAAATATTTTTGACAAAGCAGAATGCTGCTTTATTTCTGCCTACCGGAAAGTTAAAAAGAATGGTAATTTTGTTATTCAAATGGATTACATTTCCTCTCCAGATCTTGATGGAAAAATATTAATCATGGCCGACCCGATGCTTGCAACAGGACAAAGTATGGTCATGTGTTGTAAAGAATTAATTAATCGGTATAAGATCGCTGAACTTCATATTGTATCGGCAATCGCCAGCACTGAAGGTATTGTGCATGTAAGAGCAAATTTACCTAAAGCGAAATTGTGGATTGGTGCAATTGATGAAGAAATGACAAGCAAATCTTACATCGTTCCGGGTTTGGGCGATGCCGGAGATTTAGCTTATGGCGAGAAAGTATAATTAGGACTTTATCGCATGGCAAGAATAGCTTAAAAGCTTTCAACAATTTTAACAACATTTTAACAATCCTTAAAAATTGCAAAACAAAAAACACATCTTCTTCGACCTTGACCATACCATTTGGGATTTCGACCGCAATGCAGAGGAAACTTTAAGTGAGCTTTTTCATACTTACAAGTTAAATGAACTGGGGCTCAGTTCTTGCGCTGATTTCATTACCACTTATACAGAAAACAATCACCAGCTTTGGGCAGATTACCATCTTGGAAAAATAACTAAGGAATTTTTAAGAGCCGAAAGATTTAGTAAAACTTTTATTCAGTTAGGCATTCATCCTGATGCTGTGCCACATGAGTTTGAAGATGATTATGTAAATATATCTCCAACAAAAACCAATTTATTTGATGGCGCAGAAAATGTCTTAGCATATCTTCAACAGAGATATACACTGCACATAATTTCTAACGGCTTTAAGGAAACCACGCTTACTAAGATGGATCTATCGCGGCTGAATCCATATTTTACAAATGTTATTATCTCCGAAGATGTTGGCGTTAATAAACCCAACCCTGTAATTTTCGAATATGCTTTAGATAAAGCAAAAGCATCAAAAGAAGAAAGCATTATGATAGGCGACAGTTTAGAAGCTGATATTTATGGTGCCTTAGGTTTTGGAATAGAAGCTATATTTTTCAATCCAACGAAAAAAGAAAAACCTGAAGACGTAAAAAAGCAAATCGTACACCTTAAAGAGTTATTAAGCTTATTTTAAACAGGATTAATTACCTTTAAGAATGACTGCTTCGAAAACAAAGGTTTCTTTACAACACATTGTAGGTGCGTATAAGGCAAAGCTATCTTCTTATCCTGATGAAATTTTTCAACTTACCCCACCCATAAACGGCTGGAGTTATAGCGAGGTTTATTCGCACATTTTCGATGCGAGTTTACTTTCATTAATCGCTTTAGAGCATAGCGCAAATGGAAAGGGAGAAGATAAACCTACTCATTTTGTTGTGAAATTAATTTTATTATTAGGCTCATTACCCCCAGCGAAAAAATATAAAGTACCCAAAAGGCTAATCGACAGGGTTAAAAAAATAAGTAAAACCCAGGCAATGGATTTTATTCTTGAATTTGAAAAAGCATTGGCTGATACTTATCCGCTTATTGCAAATGCCAATAAAAAATGTAAAACCAAACATCCCCGTTTAGGTTACCTGAATGCAGAACAATGGTTACGTTTTATAGAAATTCACTTAAAACATCACCTTAAGCAGCTTGAGCGTATTGAAAATAGTTTTCAGCTTAAAGCTTAATTCTTATATTTAAGAAAAATGCTGCTCATGAAAAATCTATTTTACTTCCTTACTGTAATCATATTTTGTGCTTGCAATAGTAAAAAAACTCCCAATCAGGTTATAACTGCTACTCCAACAGGTATACAAGGTTTGCAAAAGAATGTAGCAGTAATCAAAACAGATGTACCGGCAAAAAGTAGTTTAATTTTTAATCCACCTCACGGGCAAGCAGGTCATAGCTGCGATTTGGCCGTTGGCGCACCCTTAAATCAAATGGCTTCTGCAAAGCCCCAACAGATAATTCCACAAACTACAAGTACAGCTAAGGCAGTTAATCAAACTGGCAAGAATTTAAATCCAGCTCATGGCAAGCCAAATCATAGATGTGATATTGCAGTTGGTGCTACCTTAGATTCCAAACCCGCTCAAAAAGCTATAGCTAATCAGACTGTAAATGTTAATACTGCTAGCAGCAAAAAAGTTGCAAAAGGTTTAAATCCGGCTCACGGGCAACCAAACCACAGGTGCGACATAGCAGTTGGCAAGCCTTTAAATTCTAAGCCTGTGCAAAAAGCTGCTTCAATAAATTCATTAGAGGTTAAGAATTTAGAAGTGAGTAATGGTAGTAAATTAAATCCCAAACATGGAGAATCGGGGCATAGATGCGATATTGCGGTTGGCGCTCCTTTAACTTAAAACCTAAAGCATTTTTTTACATCTTTGCGTTAATGAAGTTACCCGTAATAAAAGGTTTTGATGAGGATGCATTTAACAAGTATTTAAAAAATGCTGGTTGGTTAATGTTTGGCAAAGCGCTTAGCCTTATCGTAAATCTTTTAATTGCCCGTTATCTTGGGCCAATTTTATTCGGAGACTTAAGCTTCGGTTTATCTTTGGTAGCTATACTTGCTGCAGTTGGTGCCCTGGGATTAGATACCTTTATTATTCGCGAAATTATTCAGGAACCTGCTAAACGAGATGAAATTCTTGGAACATCACTATGGCTTAGATTAGCTGCAAATGCATTGCTTATTCCCATTGCAGTTGGTGTTTACTTAATTAGTCATCAATTAACTCCAAATCCTGGCGAGCCACTAACCTTATTGGTCGGCCTGCTTGCATTGGCTTCATTCTTTAAATCATTTAATGTTATCGATGCTTACTTTCAATCGCAAGTTCAGTCTAAGTATGTGGTTCAAGTTCAAAACATCGGTTTAATCATCACTTCAGTTGTTAAAATTGTAATCATTACATTAAATCTTCCATTAATTTATATTGTATTTGCTTACGTTTTAGATGGCTTCATTCTTGCCGCAGGCTTGATTATCATCTATCAAAAAAGAGGACTAAATATCTTTAACTGGCATTTCAATAAAGAACGGGCCAGGTTCTTATTAAAAAAATCATCTCCATTAATCCTTTCGGCAGTAATGGTAACTATTTATATGAAAATAGATATCGTTATGCTAAAGAGCATTGGCAGTAAGGCTGTTGGTATATATAGCGCTGCTCAAAATTTAAGTGAAGCCTGGTATTTTATTCCAATTGCAATTGTAACTTCTGTATTTCCAGCTTTGTTAAATGCCCGGAAAACAGATTTAGACAGGTACCAAAAGCGCCTGGGCAATTTGTACGACTTATTGATTTACATAAGCCTGCCAGTTGCATTATTTATAAGTTTTTTTGCATCTGATATTATTCACATCATTTATAGAGGCAAATATGACGGGGCCGGGCCAATGCTATCTATCCACATCTGGTCTGGAATATTTGTATTTTTAGGAACGGCAAGCTCTCAGTTTTTGGTAGCTGAAGGATATACTAAAATTTCATTTTACAGAACCGCAGCCGGAGCACTTATAAATATTGGGCTTAATTTTTGGTTAATTCCTAAGTATGCAGGTGTTGGTGCATCAATTGCAACGCTAATTGCTTGCTTTGTTTCTACATTTTATCTTTTATTAATTCGAAAAACTCGTGGGCAAGGTATAATGATGTTAAAATCATTATTTTTGGTCACAGCATTTCAAAAAATATTTAAACGTTGAGTACTCTTAAAGCATTAACAGAACTGATTGCTAAACCTTCGAGGTTAAAAGCATTATTATCTTACGGACATAAAGGCTATTTGAACAGCATAGGCTGGTTCACTGCCTTTGATAGCAAACAAGCCGTAGATGGCAACGGCAAGGCTTTACCTTGGGTTACTTACTCTTTCATCGATTTTATTAGGGAAAGAATTAATAAATCTCAAAATATTTTCGAGTATGGCTCTGGAAATTCTACCATCTTTTATGCTGAAAAAGCCGGTACGGTAACTTCAGTAGAACACGATAAAAACTGGTTCGAGAGAGTAAAAAATACAAGTCCGGCAAACGCAGAAATGATTTACTGTGAATTGCATCGAGATGGCGAATACGCAAAGAAAGCCGCTTTGTTAAAAAAGAAATTCGACATTATTATTGTTGATGGTAGGGATAGAGTAAGATGCTGTAAATATAGCCTTGAAGCATTATCTGCTAATGGAGTTATTGTTTTGGATGATAGCGAACGCGAAGTTTACCATCCGGCAAGAATTTTACTTAAGGAGCAGGGATTTAAAGAAATCAGCTTTAGCGGTATCTCTCCGGGATTGTTTTACGAAAAGGCTACATCCGTATTTTACAAAGCTGATAATTGTTTAGGCATATAACCACAAATACACCAATGTTAAGCGAAGAAGTAAAAACAGCCTACGATAATTTTTATACGAACAGTGATGTTGCCTGGCGAATGCTTGGTGCAAAATATAAAGCTCAAAACATTGTTGATGTTTGTAAAAATATAAAACCTAAAAAGGTTTTAGAAGTGGGCGCCGGCGATGGCAGCATTCTCCATTTCTTAAATGAATGGAATTTTGCTCCGGAATTATATGCTTTAGAAATTGCGCAAAGTGGCGTAGATATAATTAGAGAAAGAAATTTATCTAAACTAAAAGAGGCACAAACTTTTGATGGTTATAAAATTCCTTATCAGGATGATGCGTTTGATTTAGTGATTCTTGCCCACGTTTTAGAGCATGTTGAGCACGAGCGAATTTTACTTCGTGAGTTAAAGAGAGTAGCGAAGTACGTTGTGGTAGAAGTACCCAAAGATTATCGGTTCGGCGTAGACCAACGCATGAAACATTTTCTTGATTATGGTCATATCAATATGTATACGCCAACCTCTTTAAGGTTTTTATTACAAAGTGAAGGCTTAGAAATTATAGAAGATAAAGTTTCTATGACAGCTCCCGAAACGGTAAAGTTTAATGAATTCGTTAACAGAAAAGCACCTAAAACTTTTACTAAAAACCTAAAAATCGAATTAGAATACCGTATTAAAAAGACACTCGGCAACTTTTTGGGCAGAAAAAAACAAGAGCAATTTGCAAATGCTTATACTGTTTTAACCAAAAAATCTGATTCTAGCCTGCAGATATTTTAACATTTTTAATGCTTTGGCTTGGCTGGCCTTAAATTCAAATAACGTCAAAATAAGTATTTGTTAAAATCAAAAACCTTCAACGGCAAACCAAAATCATGCAAAACCTTGCTCCAATAGCACTTTTCGTGTATAACCGTCCGCTGCACACCGAACGAACGATTAAATTTTTGCAACAAAATGAACTTGCTGCCGATAGCCGATTATACATTTTTTCTGATGGAGCAAAAACCAATCAGGATGATGAAAAAGTTACAGAGGTTAGGGCAATCATCAATAAAACTGAAGGTTTCAAATCAGTAAAAATAATCGAAAGAAAAGACAATGCAGGTTTAGCAAATTCTGTTATCGCTGGTGTAACGCAACTGATAAAAGACTATGGGCAAGTTATTGTTTTTGAAGATGATTTGGTTACATCTCCACACACCCTTACCTATTTTAACGATGCGTTAAACCGTTATCGAAGTGACGAAAAAGTAATGCATATTGGCGCTTACATGTATCCTTTGAAAGCAGAAAATTTACCTCAATCATTCTTTTACCGAGCAGCAACCAGCTGGGGTTGGGCAACATGGGATAGAGCCTGGGGAAATTTCGAACCCAACATAGATATCTTAATAAAGCAATTCGACGCAAAGAAAAAATCTGCATTTTCAATAGAAAATTCAATGAATTTTTGGAAACAAATGCAGGAATTTAAAAAAGGTAAAAATAATAGCTGGGCTATTCGTTGGTATGCTTCAATATTTTTAAAAGGGGGATTAACGCTAAACCCTTCTCAATCTCTGGTTAATAATATTGGTCATGATGGAACGGGGGTGCATTCTGGCATAAACGACATTTACAACGTGATTATTAACCCAAAACCTATTACTCAATTTCCAGAAATAATAGAGGAAAACAGGGAAGCTTATCAAGTTATTAAACACTTTCTAGCAAATAGAAAGGGAAATATGGTTTCGAGAATTAAACGCTTTATAAAAGAAAAATTAACCCAATATTTCTCAAAATAATGGGTCTTGACGGTTATCATAGAAACAGATAACCTCTACTTTTTCATTATTAATTCTGTACAAAATAGAACATTTGGATGAATGTGGTATTTACGAATTTGAAAATTATCTACTATAACTTGGTTCAAAAAAGGATCTGTTGCAATTAAATGTATTCCTTTTTCCACCAGATTCTGAAATTCAATTACTTTTCCAATGCCCCAACGTTCTAATAATTGTTCTGAAATAGAATCAAATGTTACTTCAGATTCCGGAGTAAATATTACCTCATACATTATCCGGCTTTAAAATGTTTTAATTTAAAAGCTTCAAAGGATATTGTTTCCCCATTATCAGCTTCATTAATACCTTTATCAATACTCCTCTTTAAATTATCAGTTATTGTGTTAGCTTGATTTTCAAAGTCAATATTTAATGCTTGCATAAATGCTTTAATTGCAGCAAGCTGATTTTCATCTTTTGGGTGTACAATTAATGTTTCCATATTATCAATTTTAACAAAAAATCATTAATTTACGTGCAAACTATTGATTCGAAATGAAAAAACTTACTGCTTTATTTCTTCTGATAAGTACATTTATTTTTGCCCAGAATCCACCGAAACCTTATGGTGCTCTACCATCTAAAAGGCAATTAGCTTGGCATGATATTGAGGTTTACGGTCTGATTCATTTTACGCCTACAACTTTCGAAAATAAAGAATGGGGATTTGGTGATGCTGATCCAAAAACATTCAATCCATCAGATTTTAATGCAGAACAAATTATAAAAGCTGCAAAAGCGGGCGGATTAAAAGGTATAATTCTAGTTGCCAAACACCACGATGGTTTTGCGTTATGGCCTACCAAAACAACCGAGTACAACATTACAAAAAGCCCTTTTAGAAATGGAAAAGGCGATTTGGTTAAAGAAGTAGAATCTGAAGCCAGAAAAAATGGTTTAAAATTTGGCATTTATTGTTCTCCATGGGATAGAAATAATGCACTTTATGGAACTGATAAATATTTAGCTATTTATCAGGCACAGCTTAAAGAACTTTACAGTAATTATGGTGAGCTTTTTATGAGCTGGCATGATGGTGCCAATGGTGGCGACGGATATTATGGCGGTGCAAAAGAAAAACGTTCGATTGATAACACAACATATTACGACTGGAATAACACCTGGGGCATAACACGTAAAATGCAACCAATGGCTAATATTTTCAGCGATATTGGTTTAGATATTCGATGGGTTGGTAGCGAAGACGGTACCGCTGCAGAAAACAGCTGGGCAACTTTTACACCGCTTCCTCCCGAAGGTAAAAATGTAGCTGTCCCAGGGCAGGCAAATTATCCTCAAAGCCCAATGGGCATTAGAAATGGTAAATTCTGGATGCCAGCTGAGTGCGATGTTCCATTGAGAAAAGGTTGGTTCTATCACCCTACAGAAAAACCTAAATCGCCTGAAACCTTATTTGATTTATACCTTCAAAGCGTTGGTCATGGTGCGGGTTTGGATTTAGGCTTAGCTCCAGATACCCGCGGGCAATTGCACAGTGATGATGTTGCGGCTTTGAAAAGTTTCGGAGATATGGTAAAACATACCTTCGCTACCAATTTAGCTAAAAAAGCGAGTATAAAGGCTAACAATATTCGCGGTAAAGCTTATGGAGTTGCTAATCTTTTAGATAATAATAAGCAAAGTTATTGGGCAACGGTAGATAACGTTCATACAGCAAGTTTGGAAATTGATTTAAATACTGATAAAACTTTCGACATCATCAGCCTTCAAGAATATATTCCGCTGGGACAAAGAATCGAAGAGTTTAACGTTGAGGTTTTTGAAAACAACAACTGGAAAAAAATCTACTCGGGCGAAAGTATCGGTGCGAAGAGATTAATCAAATTGGAAAAACCTGTTAAGGCTTCAAAAATTAGATTAAACATTACAAAATCGCCTGTTTGTATTACCTTGAGTGAATTTGGGGTTTATAAAAAGACAGAATAATTAAACTTTTTTAGCCTCCAAAATAATATATGGTGATAAACTTTTGCTTTCGAAAGGGATAATTTTTGTGAAAATTTTTCCACTTAGCCAAACTGCTTTTTTGAACAGACGAACGCCTGCAGATTTTTGATTTTCGTTTTCCAACCAAACACTAAAGCGACCAAAATAACCTGATTTTACTTCCTTCAATCCTGCTTCCTCACAGATTGATTTCAGTAATTCAGGGTTCATGCTATCGATATTATGCTTATCGTAGTTTTCTTTGTCGAAATTTTTCTGGAACCATCCGTTTACAGCTTTAAAATTTGGCAAGGTTATAAATAAGGTTCCTCCTGGTTTTACGAAGGCAATATGACGATTAATAATGTCGGCAGTATCATTAAAATGTTCTATTAAACCACAGCTTAACACTAAATCATATTGTTGTACGGGCTTGTAATTAAACAAGTCTGTTTCGATGATGTGGATATCTGACTCCTTTAAATCGTTCTCTTCTAAAAGTTCATTTACTACTGGCGGATGAACAAAATAATCTAAAAGCGTAACATCTAATTTTAGATATTTGTTTAAAAAAACTGCATAATAACCAGGAAAACCACCCAATTCTATTGCTGTCTTTACTTTTCCATTTTTTACAATCTCTGCCAACTGGCGATGAAATAAGTAGTTAGCTGGTAGCCGAACCGCAAGTCCTTTTTTACTTTCCCAATAATTTACCCAAAAAGCCCTGTCGGTTAATAAGTTTACCATGTTTTAAATTGATTCCAATCCCAAAGAAACGGAAAAAGGTTAATTGTTTGAAATATAAGAATGTTAATTATGAAATTAGCATAGGAAGAAATTATTTATCATCGTAATGGCCAGCTGCAGATAATAATAAAACGATTAGTTTATCATCATAAATCTGATAAACTAATCTATGCTTTTGCGTAATTCTTCTGGAATAACATCCAGCTAAATTATATTTTTTTAATTAAGGTTTTCCTGTTCCTATTTTCGGATGGAGCTACAATTCTTCAATAAGTGATTGAGCTTTCTTAAATGTAGCAGGTTCAGATTTCTTAAGAAATTTTTAAATCATCAATTGCATGCTTTGTAAGCTCAATCGTGTACATTATAAATTCTTAAAGAAATTTTTCAACTCTTCTGAATTCGTAGCTTTTTTCGTTTTTCCTTCTTCGGCTTGAAGAATCGAATCTTTAATCCTTTTTATCATTTGAGGAGAAAAATAAACGTCTTCTTCTGTTACAGGTGTAATGGCATAAGCTTTATTCTTTCCTCGTTGAATAATGATTTGTTCCCCCCCGTCTAGCTTATCCATGTATTCCGCCTGCTTTTCCCTAAATTCTCTGCTACTTACAACTAACATAATTTATTTTTTTGCGTACCATTATGGTACATAATATAAGGAAAATGATTTGCAAATAGTATTATTAATCAATTCCCTATTTCAAATCTTTCAATATCTCCTCAACTGCCTTTTCCAATTGTGGATCTTTATCAGCCAATCTATCCTGAAAAGTATTCTGCACAAAAATATCTGGCTTAACACCTTCCTTTTCGATGTTTTTACCATCCATTGTATAACATCCCCAAGAAGGTAGACGATAAGAAGAACCGTCAACCAAGCCTTTTGCGGACGTAAAAATAATCCAGCGGTAGGTTTCTGTGCCGATAATTTTACCTAATTTCAATTGCTTAAATCCAGCAGCTGTCATTTCGGCATCGCTTAAAGATTGTTCGTTAACCAATAACACAATTGGCTTAACCGCCGGACCGAAATTACTTTGAGGAGCCATTTTTCCGCCGCGGTACTTCCATTTCAAATAGGGTTTTTGTGCAAGAAATTTCAATACCGCATCGTGTACATTTCCGCCAGTATTATAGCGTAAATCTAAGATAATAGCATCTTTACTTTCTTCCTGTTCAACCATATCCAACATAAACCTTTCCAGCTCTCCAGCACCCATGTTTTTCATGTAGGAGTAGGCGATGCGGTTATTCCCCCATTTATCTACATTCTGACGATTCTTTGCAATCCACTCATCATATAAATTATTTTTCAAAGCAGCCGAACTTTGAGGGTGAACATTTGTATAGATTTCTTTTCCATTGCGAGAAAAGGTTAAAGTCATTTCCTTATCCAAAGAGGGTTTGCTGAAATAAAAATCGCGGTCTATTTTGTTATCAACCTTCAGGCCATTTACTTCTGTTAAAATGTCTCCAGCCAAAACATTAACACTTGTATATGCCGCGTTGCTTTTAGCGATAACCCGTTCTACTTTGTAAGGATTTTCGTCATTGAATAAAATACCCGTTTGGTTGGTAATGTTGGTTAAATTTCTTTTTTCTTCAGCACCGAAACTGTTAAAGCCCATGTGTGATGAATTCAGTTCGCCAAGCATATCATTAAGTAAAATCCTTAAATCGCTACGATTGGTAACATAAGGCAAATATGCTGCATACCGGGTTTTCATTTTTTCCCAATCTACACCGTGGAAATTCTCATCGTAGAAATTTTCATCCAAACCAACCCAGGTTTCGTAAAACATCTGATTAAACTCAGCATTTAAATTTCTCGCGAATTTGTAAGCATGGTCTATTTTATCCAGTTTATTGCCATCTAAATTATACTTACTAATTACCCCGCCAGTTAAAGTGAAAAATTTATCACCAACCTGTATAATACTATAATCTTCTCCATCGCCAACCTTTTCGGTTTTATTTGCTTCAAAAGGCTCAATTGTTGTTCGGTAAAGGGCAGGTTTTCCACCTTCATGGTTAGATGAATAAAAAACATAAGTTTTATCTCCTTTGGCAAAAGCATCTGTTCCAAACTGGCTACCAAACCCAGGACTAACCAATTCTATTCTATCCAAGATATTCTGCGTATTAATTGTAATAATAGCAGCAGGTTTTGGGGTTGGTTTGATATCCGTTTTCTTTTTAGCGGTATCGGTAGCTTTTTTGCCCTTTTTATCTACAACTGCAGGCTTAACATCTTTTGGTTCAGCGGGGGCTTCTTTAAATAAGTCGTCAAATTTATCGGAACGGAAAGGTGTATCATAATTATTCAAAGCCATCCTATAAATGTGAACATCTGCACTTCCCGATGGATAAAATGGTTGAGTTCTAGCGCTGGTAAAGAAAATATATTTCCCATCTGGCGACCAAACAGGCGCAGTTTCTGTAACCCCGGTATTTGTTAAATTAATGGTTTTGTTGCCCTTAATACTATGAACTAAAATATCTTGTTCGAAATTGCGATAAGCAGTAAAAAGCACATATTCATCATTAGGAGAAAAACTTGGTATAGAATTTTGAATCGCCCAAAACTCATCGCTAACCAGTGTTTTGCTTTCAAAAGTTTTTAAATCAATCAGTTTTAATTCGTTTCTACCACTTAAATAAACACCCATTGTTCTGGTTTTATTCAAGGTAATATCTCTATCGTTTGCTTTATCTTTAGTTATTTGTTTTAGTGTTCCTTTCCCATCGCCGGTTATGGTAAACCAGTTTTGATAACCGTTCCAGGTTTGGCAAAACAGAATGGTTTTATTATCGGCCAGCCATTTACATTGCATGGCTCTTTCACCGCTATTGGTTATTTTACGGATAAACTTTCCATCGGCATCACTTACAAAAAGTTCTCCTCTAGAAATAAAGGCAATCTTTTTCCCATCGGGTGCAACATCAAAAGCAGAAACATTTCCTTTTACATCATATTCTTGTGCTTTAGTTAAAACCTGATTTCTTGAGGTGCTGATGCTTACTTTTTCGGTTTTTTTAGTTGCTACATCGTAGGTATAAATTTGGTAATCTTTTTCAAAAACAACTGTTGTACCATTGGCAGAAACAAAAGGACGTTTTATAGACGTATCAAAATTGGTTAAAGCTGTTTTTTTATCATTGCTGAAAGTGTAAAGGTTGTATTCTTCATTACCTTCATCTGATACAAAAAATACATTTCCTTTTGCATCTACACTTGTCCAAAAATCTTTACCAAGATAATTTGTGTAGCGTTTATAAGCCTTGGTTTTGGGATTATAAGATTGAATATCGGGATTGTATGCCCCTTTATAATGTTTGCGGTTTGCAAAGCGGTAACTTTCCCATGTATCGTTAAAGAACAATTCACCATCTGGCGATTCTGCAATGTGGTGGGTAGTATTAAAGTAGTTTTCGAAAAGGCGAACAGCCGTTCCCCCGTTTACATTCACTTTATAACTCGAAAAAGAATTAAATCTTCCGGAGGTAAAATAAATTGATTTTGAATCCCAGCTCCAATTGTCAACTTCATCAGCTGCATCGTTAAAAGTTAATTGTTTAATATCGCCACCAGCCATTGGCATTAAATAAACATCGTAATTACCAAATTGATTTGATGAAAACACCATCCATTTTCCGTCAGGTGATATTTTTGGATTAATTTCTTCACCTTGCATAGCTGTAATTCGCGAAGCCAGGCCACCTTTTACCGGAACTTTCCAGATATCGCCATCATAGCTGAATACTATTGTTTGTGCATCGGGCGTTAAAGCAGGGTAAGCAGCAAAGTAGGTTTGTCCTTGCGCAAAAGAATTAAGAGGCAGCAAGAAAGCAATTGCCGCAAGCAATTTAATTAGGGATTTAATCATGATTTTGTTCGTTTGGCTTTGGAAGGTTGAATCCGACTTAATTAAAATAATCATTAGTTTTCACCTCTAATTACTTTAAATTATCGAAGGCTCCGTCCTTTAATTAAAAGGCAATAAAATATTAGGATGAAAATACGCAACAGTTTTTATAATCGTAAACAATAAAATGTATTTTTGATTGATTTGAAAGTAGTACACCTAAATACATATGATGGAAATGGCGGTGCAGGAAGAGCCTGTTTGCGCTTAAGCGATGCTTTAAACAGCTCGGGAATTGATTCTAAAGTTCTGGTTTATTACAAATTTGGGCAAAACCCCACCATCGATACCTTTAGCAAATCTCCATTTCAAAAAGCATTCGCCATTCATAATATACTTTCAGAACGCTATTATTCGAAGTGGTTAAGCAAATCGGTTAAAACACCATTTAGTTTACAATGGTTTGGCCGTTCAATTAAGAATCATCCTGAGGTTAAAAGTGCCGATATTATTCATTTGCATTGGGTAAATCATGGTTTTCTTACACCCAAATTTTTAGCCGAGCTTGATGAACTCGAAAAACCAATTGTGTGGACTTTTCATGATAGCAATGCTTTTACGGGCGGTTGCCATGTACGTTATGGCTGCGAAAATTTCCACCAGCAATGCGGCAATTGTCCAATTTTAAAAATTAGTGGCAAGAACGATATTTCGCACAAAACCTGGCTTCGTAAGCAAAAAGCTTATACAGAATTAAACTTTCATATTGTGGCGCCAAGTAATTGGATGGCTGCTTCGGTAAAATTTAGCAGTTTACTTGGAACCAGAAATACATCGGTTATCCCAAATACTATTGAAACTAATATTTTTAAACCTTATGTTAAAAGCGAAGCGAAGAAAATATTAAAAATCGACCCCGATAAATTTGTTTTGATGAGCGGATTTATGCCATCGAAAAATGATAAACACAAAGGAACCCCTTATTTAATTAACGCCTTAGAAATTTTATCGCGTAGAAAAGGAATTGATAAAGAAAAAATAGAGCTGGTTATTTTCGGAAATAAAGAAAATGCAGAGATGCCGACCTTCCCTTTCAAAACCACGTTCTTAGGCACCATAAACAAAGATGAACACCTGGCTAAATGCTATTCTGCAGCTGATGCTTTTATAACGCCATCTTTAGAAGATAATTTGCCAAATACAGTTATGGAAAGCTTAGCTTGTGCAACTCCGGTAATTGCTTTTACAACTGGTGGCATTCCAGACATGGTTAAACATCAAAAAAACGGTTATCTGGCAGAATATCAAAATGCCGAGGATTTGGCAAATGGAATTGAATGGCTGTATCATCGCCCCAATAAAGAAGAAATTCATAAAGCAGCAAGATTGGGGATTTTAACCGATTTCTCAGAAGAAGTTATTGCCACAGAACATATTCATTTATACGAAACGCTTATTGATTTGCAGCCCAAATAACAGGTTCTGTTTGATAAGCTTCATTTTCTTATACACACATTAAAATACAGTCAATCTTTATTAATTTTACCAAATCCAACAACGACAACATTGCCTAAATTAACAGTAATCACCATTGTTTACAATAACGTCCGCGATATCGAGCGAACGATAAAATCTGTTTTAAATCAAACCTACAGAAAGATAGAATACATCATCATCGATGGAAAATCTACTGACGGGACAATGGAGGTTATCGAAAAGTACAAAAATCGAATTTCAAAAATCGTTTCTGAACCTGATAAGGGCATTTACGACGCCATGAACAAAGGCCTTGCATTAGCAACCGGCGATTATATTTTATTTATGAATTCCGGAGATGAAATTTATGATGAGCAAACCGTTCAAAATGTTTTTGATTCGTCGCCAGGTGCTGACATCTATTATGGCGAAACCGAAATGTACAATGATAACTGGGAAAGTTTAGGTAGAAGGCGACATGAGGCGCCAGAAGAATTTGACTGGAAAAGCTTTAAATTTGGAATGAATGTTAGCCATCAGGCGATTTACATTCGTAGAAGTATCACCGTACCTTACGATTTAAAATACAAATACAGTTCTGATATTGACTGGATAATTAAGGCGGCTAAAAAGTCATCAAATATTGTAAATGTTCACCGCTATGTTGCCAAATATTTAGTTGGTGGTATGAGCAAGAAAAAACATCGCGAAAGCTTAAAAGAGCGATTTCAAATTTTCTCGAAATATTATGGCTTGCTTCCAAACATACTTAACCATATTATTATTGCAGGAAATTTAGCATTCTATTTCTTAAAACACAGACGAACAAACGATTAAAACGGCTCAAACAAACTTATCCCTTTAAACTTTAGGTAACTCAAAATCGGGAAATCCCTGATAATTTTTAAAAGATAAATCCAAAGATTTCTCCGCTAAGGTCGAAAGGAGGGGACTTCAAAATCTCAAATTTTAAAAACAATCTCATTTTACAAGTGTCTTTTATACATCTATAATAAAAAACATAATACTATGGGACAACTAAGTAATCGTAATATAGCCGTACTTTCCGAAAGTGGATTTGAAGAAGTTGAATTAACAGAACCTGTTAAAAGGCTTAAAGAAGAGGGTGCTACTGTGCACATTATTTCATCAAAAAGCGGTAAAATAAAATCGTGGAATCAGGATCATTGGTCGATAGAAGTTGATGTTGACAAAACAATTAGCCAGGCAAATGCTGATGATTACAATGGCTTGCTTCTACCCGGTGGCGTTATAAATCCAGACCAGTTACGTGTTAACGAAGATGCGATTGCCTTTGTGAAAGCTTTTTTTACAGCTGGTAAACCTGTTGCTGCCATTTGCCATGGGCCACAAACTTTAATTAATGCTGATGTTATTAAAGGCCGAAAACTTACTTCGGTTAAAAATATTTCGCAAGATTTAATTAATGCCGGTGCACATTGGAGTGACGAAGAAGTTGTAGTAGATCAAGGTTTGGTAACAAGCAGAACTCCAAAAGATTTACCTGCTTTTAATGATAAAATTGTTGAGGAATTTGCAGAAGGAGTTCACGAAGGCCAGCATGCCTAAAGGATTTGAACGCTCTCCTAAATTACTCAAAAGACGGCTGGTTTCCATAACCGGCCGTTTTAATTTATAATTTAACCTGCCTGATTATATTTTTAATATTCAGTTCAATAATATCGGTCATTGTTTTACAGCGTAGATAATTAGGGTCTTTGAAATACGCAGCCATCGAATCTTTTAATAGAGCGATATTTTCTGGGGTGGTCAATTCCTCCTTATTAGAAACATCCCTTAAATCGGTTAACCGATGGCGCTCGCTTCTAACCCGGTGAACTATAGAAGACCTTTCTTCCTGTTGATACTGTAAAACAGTTTTGTCGGTTAATTGCTCCATACTCATCTTCACGTAAGGCAAGTTCTCTTTAAAAAACTGGGGCAAATAAACCTTCAAATTGCCTTCGTAAAATTGCTGGTCGAAATCTATTGCCCGGATACGGAATTGAATATCATCAAAATCTGGAGTAATTTGCACTACAAAATTATAAGCACGCATATCGCCTAAAAGCATAATTAAGCAACGTTCGTTAAACTTTACGAATTCTTTTGCGATTCTAGTAGGATTAAATTCGGGTGTATATAATTGGCCTTTTGTAAAAACATCGCCAGGAATACCTGCGATATGCTCCTCAACTAAAGTATCACCATCAACTAAATAATTAACTTGGTTTGGAGATAAAATTTCCTCCAATTCTAAACCATAAATACGGGAAGCATCGGCTTTTTTGATATAAAAATAATCGTACACATCGTTTAAACGATTTACAATTCTTATTCGAAATGGATGCGTATTTCCGAAGGTACAATATTCAATTTTATCGATGTATTTATGTTCTACAATACGAAGGTTACCAGATGCTTTAAGATTCGCATAAATTTCCTTTAATCCGTTATGTAAGGTCTCAATTAAATCCTGAGCATAAATAGGCCCCTCCCAAAGCGAATCTTTGCCAAACTTATCCATTAAAGGAAAAGCCTCATTAAACTGCATTAAATCGCTGTAAGAGATTGGTAATTTTGCTTCACGCTGGTAAAGCCGAAGATATTTTTGCAAAGCAGCAGTAACCGGAAAAATCGGCTTCTTTTTTAGAATTTTTACGTCTTCGTTTTCCATGGATAAGCAATGTACTACTTTAAAAATTTAACTGCAAAGAACGCTAAGGTAGAATCTAATCTTAATTATTTCTTTGCGAGAAACTTTGCGCCATTTGCAGTTAAACGTTAAAAATTGGGATAACTAAACTTCAAACCAGCCAAATATCTACTAATTTTTCGATAAGGATAATTACCTGCGCCACGTTCTGCAAACTGAACAATAATGGTGTTTGTTTTGGGATCTACGTAAAGTCTTTGCCCTAGCATACCTTCCGCAGCAAAATCACCATTATCTCCTTCTTGAGGAATCCACCACAAATAATGATGGGCCGATTTTTGCCAACCTTTAGCCGATGCAGGTTTTTCTTCACCAATCTTTATTGATTGATTTACCCAATCTTCTGAAACAACTTGTTTTCCGTTAACCTTACCCTTTTGTAAATATAACTTACCGATTTTAGCAAAATCTATAGCCGTAACCTGAAATCTGCTTGCGGTATTTGCCAAACCATTTTTATGATCTAAGCCCCAGCTCGCATTATATTGGGCACCGATTTTATGCCATAAATTTTCTTCGAAAAATTGAGTTACAGATTTCCCTGTTGCTTTCTCCAAAACCCACCCAAGTAATATTGGGTCGATACTTTTATAAACCCAAACTGTACCAGGCTCATTTACCAGCCTTGCTTTCATTAGCTCGGCTTTCATATCGTGTGTATAATAATATTTAGCTTCATCGGATAAGAAAGCCCTTACTATTCCGCCTAAAGCATCCTGAAATTCCAAACCCGATTTCATATCCAGCAAATTCTTTAATGTAATATTATTGAAAGCAGAGTTAGATTTTAGTTCGGGAATATAGTTGGTAACCTTCTCGTTCAAACTTTGAATTTTGCCTGCTGCCAAAGCCTGACCAATCATAATTGAAATCATACTTTTAGCTCCAGAAAATATTGTCGTTAAAGTGCTGTCGCTATAACCTTCGCTATATTTTTCATAAAGGATGCTATCATTCCTTATAACCAGAAATGCATTTAGTTTTCCATTCTTAAAATAATCGGTAAAAGGAATCGATTGATTATTTCCATCTAAAACACGTAATGAATCTATATCCTTTCGCATTTTGCCAGTACGATAAAAGTGAAAAGCGGAATCGCTTTTATGAACAAAAGCTTGTGGGAATATTTTATAAGTTACTGCATTTGGCGTACGGTATTGCAAAACCCGCAACAAATAGGGCTGAGAGATAATTAAACCCGCAAAAATTAAAATAATGACTAAAATTAAACTGTAAACAATTCTTTTGAAAACTTTCATTGGCGACCATCAGGATAACAAATATAGCCCATTCACTATTTTTTCAGGAAGAAACAGGGCAGATTTATGCCGGAATTTTGTCGTTATCAGATGATGATTCAACAGTTTTTCTATCTTGTTTATGCTTCCACCTTCTATGGCTCCATAACCAATAAGCAGGTTGTTCTTTTATCATTTCCTCTAAAAAATGAGTATGCATTTCTGTGATTTCGAATTCGGCGGTTTCTTTTGGATGTAAACAGATTGGCACACAATCTACCTCATAATAACCACGTTTTAAATAGCTAATTTTAAGATAAAAAACTGGTCGATTGGTTTTCTTAGCAATTTTCTCTATACCTAACTGAATTGAAGCTTCCTGATTTAGAAAGGTAGTCCAATAGTTAGATTCATCTTTTGAAGGTGCTTGGTCGCTACCAAATGTAAACATATTTGCAGTGCCTTTGCTCGATTGAATTGCCCTTAAAGTTTGGCGCATGGCAACCATTCTATTACCAAATCTGCATCTCATATTAAAGAACCAGTTATCAAAAACTTCGCTGCTTAAAGGTTTATAAATTGGGTAATGCGCTCCAGAGAAAGTTAAGCCAATTGCCATACAAACCCATTCGTAATTTCCGTAATGCGACGAACAAAAAAGTACACTCTCGTTATTTTGAAGATAGGCTTCTACTAAATCGACATTTTTAAACTTTACACGCTTTTGAAGCTGCGTTTTAGAAATGCTCTTCATCTTAATTACTTCAAAAATTAAGGAAGAAAGAAATTTATAATATTTTTTCTCAATCGAATTGATTTCTACCATCGATTTTTTTGGGAAAGCATTCATCAAATTCCCCCTTACAACCTTTCTGCGGTAGCCGAAAATGTGATAAATTACGATATAAAAAATATCTGCCAAAACATAAAGAATAGATAGAGGCAGAAGAGATAGGGCCGATAAAAAAAATATCCCCAACCAGGAAATTGCTTTTTGTATCATGATTGATTTGTTTGTTAATACAAAATTAACGTACAAATGCGGGAGAACTTGCCATGGAATTGTTTGTTTTTTATTCCAAATAGTTGTTTTGATTTTTACATGACCAAAACTCAATCAATTGATTGCTTTTTACGGATTTTGCAAGAAAACATTGCGCAAAGCACAGCATTATTTCCAATAAACCTTATTGCAGCGGTATCTCCCGATTCATCATCAGGAATTTAGCGGAAAGAAAGACGAACATTAAAAAGAGATTCTGCCTCTGCTTTAAAAAAAAATTAACCTATCAAAGCAATTTCAATCTGTTATTTCACTACAATCCCTCTCCTTGAAGAGAGGGTTGGCGTGACAAAAAAAAGCCCATCTCAATTAAGAAATGGGCTTCATATATTATCCTATTCCCCTTCAGGGGGTTAGGGGTGGGTTTAGTTTTTACTACCGTTTGCTTTACGTAGTTGTTCCGTTAAGTGAATTTTACGTAAGCGCATGCTTTGCGGCGTAACCTCAATGTACTCATCAGCTTGGATGTATTCCATTGCTTCCTCTAACGAGAATTTAATTGCAGGTGCAATACGAGCATTATCATCTGTACCGGAAGCACGCATATTGGTTAATGCTTTTCCCTTAACAATGTTAATGACTAAATCGTTATCGCGAATGTGCTCTCCCAAAATCTGACCTTCGTAAATATCAGCTCCTGGATCTACAAAGAAACGACCTCTATCTTGTAACTTATCAATTGAATAAGCAGTAGTCATCCCTTTATCCATAGAGATTAAAACGCCGTTTAAACGACCAGGAATTGTACCTTTCCAAGGCTCGTAAGCTTTGAAACGGTGCGCCATAATCGCCTCACCAGCAGTAGCGGTTAATACGTTGTTACGTAAACCGATAATGCCACGAGATGGAATTTCGAATTCTAAATGTTGTAAATCGCCTTTTGGCTCCATAATTAACAACTCACCTTTACGTTGAGTTACCAATTCGATTACTTTACCAGAAACTTCACCTGGTACATCAACAATTAAAGTTTCAATTGGCTCATGTTTTTTACCATCGATTTCTTTAACAATAACCTGTGGCTGACCAACTTGCAACTCATAACCTTCGCGACGCATGGTTTCGATTAATACCGATAAATGGAGAATACCACGACCATAAACTAACCATGAATCTGCACCTTGTGTTTCAACAACTTTAAGTGCAAGATTTTTTTCCATTTCCTTCATCAAACGGTCTTTGATACGTTGTGAAGTAACTAATTTACCTTCTTTACCAAAGAATGGAGAGTTATTAATCGTGAACAACATGTTCATTGTTGGCTCATCAATGCTAATTACTGGTAATTGTTCTGGCGCTTCAAAATCAGCGATAGTATCACCAATATCAAAACCATCGATACCTACAACTGCGCAAATATCGCCTGAACCTACTTCTGTAGCACGGATTTTTCCTAAACCTTCAAAAGTATAAAGTTCTTTTACTCTTGATTTAACGATTTTGCCATCGCGTTTAATTAAAGTAACTGGTTGGTTTTCTTTAATTGTACCACGGTGAACACGACCGATTGCAATACGACCTACGAAAGATGAATAATCTAACGAAGTAATTTGCATTTGTAAAGTACCATCGTTAATTGGAGCAGGTGGAATGTTAGCCACAACAGCATCTAATAAAGCGAAAATATCTGTAGTTGGTTTTTGCCAGTCAGTACTCATCCAACCTTGTTTAGATGAACCGTAAATAACTGGGAAATCCAATTGATCTTCAGTTGCTTCAAGGTTAAAGAACAATTCGAAGATTTGCTCGTAAACCTCTTCTGGGCGACAGTTTTCTTTGTCTACTTTGTTTACAACCACAATTGGTTTTAAACCTAATGCCAAAGCTTTTTGGGTTACGAAACGCGTTTGAGGCATTGCACCTTCAAAAGCATCGCAAAGTAAAAGTACACCATCTGCCATTTTCAATACACGCTCTACCTCACCGCCGAAATCCGCGTGACCAGGAGTATCAATGATGTTAATTTTTACGTCTTTGTATTGTACCGATACGTTTTTAGATACGATTGTGATTCCACGTTCACGCTCTAAATCGTTATTGTCCAATATCAATTCTCCTTTTTGCTCGTTATCACGAAAAACAGAACAAGAGTGTAAAATTTTATCAACCAATGTGGTTTTACCGTGGTCAACGTGTGCTATAATAGCTATATTTCTAATCTTTTGCATAAAATGCGCCTATAAATTTGGCGCAAAGATAGTGTTTAAAAATTGATTTTCTACTATATCGCCCACTATTTAATGCTATGATAATGTTGTAATTATCTCATAATTGATTAGAAAGTAGAAGAATAAAAATATATTCTCCTGAACCTCGATAAAAGTTTTTCCTTAATGAAATCTCACTGGTTCTGTCCTTAAAATATTATCTATTTTAGCTCCAAACAAAAATAATAAAAGAGAAATTATATATGGAAGTTAAAGAGCACCTTATAAAAAACATCAAGATTGCCGAGGTAATTTCAAAAGAAACTGTCATAAAAAATGCGGAAGATGGTTTGGAGCTGTTAGGCAGTTTATATTACCAAGGTTTTGATTCAATTATTATCTATGAACAAAATATTATTTCTGATTTTTTTGACCTTAAAAATGGAATAGCTGGAGAGATACTTCAAAAATTCTCCAATTATCGTATGCGCTTAGCAATCGTTGGTAGCTTCGAAGCATATACAGGGAAAAGCATTCGTGATTTTATTTACGAAAGCAATAATGGAAAGCAAATTAATTTTCTGCCAACCACAATTGTGGCATTGGAAAAACTCTCGATTTAGTTAACTGCATCATTAAACCTTAATGAAATAATAGAAATTGCTCATAAGTATCATTATTGTCTTCCTTATAAAAGCCAAAAATAATTCATGTAAGCATCAATTTGTCATTCCAATAAAAAAACAAGGTAATAGACTGTATATCAGCAATAAATTGTATCTTCAATAAACCTTAACTCTTAATTAAATATGAAAAAAACAATCATCTCTGCAGGTGCAGTTTTAATTGCGCTTAGCACATTATCCCTACAAAGCTGCAATAGCGAAAAAAAAGAAGCTAAAACGGATACCCTTACCACATCAACCGATACTATGATGGCTGATAGTTCGGCAACAATGTCTTCAAAAATGACTGACACAACCGACACTGGCGGTAGAGCAGGACAAGCGCCTCCAGCGGTTAAAAAGTAAAAACGATTCGTAATAGAGTTTTTAGCTATTTCCACTTGTTTCTGCTCTATTCTCCTCGTGCTCGTTTTCAGTATTTTTTTGTCGACTGAGTACGTGTTGTTGATGCAACTTACCTAATTTACTTATCAGCCAATGTTCTACTTTATGATGTGTTGGTGTTAGTAACGAAGCAATAATCATGAAAACAATTATCTCGATTATCGGAGAATGGTGAGATTGCTCAGCAACAAAAGGATGAATAAACAGCGTTAAATATTCAAAGAACATTAATAAAGAAATAATGCCCGAAAACTCTATTACTTTCTTATTAACCTTTCTGCGACTTAAAAATACGCTAATAAAAAACAAAATAGGTATCATTACGCCAATAGCAAGTAATTGTAATTTCTGCCTTCTATCTTCCGCCTCTTTCAATTTTGCTTCCTCGATCTCTTTCTGCCGAAATTCTTCTGCTATAGTAATACTTTTTACCTCTTTAGCACGCTCTTTACTATCAATAGAATCAGAAAGTTTAATGGATATTTCTTGATATGCAAAAGCGCTATCAATTTTGTTCTCTTTTTTATAAACCTTTACTAAGAAAGAACTGGCTTCAACTGCACGGGCAAAAAACTCATTCTTTATGGCTAAATCATAAACTTTCTTTGCGTAAGCCTCTGCCGAATCGGTCTTGCCCTGCTCCTGATAAACTTTCGCCAAACCTAAATTACATTCTGCCAAAGTGTTTAAATCCTCAACCTTTTCTAAGATAGGAACACTCTGTCTATAATAATTAAGTGCACTTGCATAGTCTTTCCTTTTAAGATAGATATTACCTAAATTATTTAAAGATGTTGCTGTAATTAGTTCGTTCTTTTGCAACAAAGAAAGTTCATAGGCATCGTGGGTATAAATCATTGCTGATGTCAACTGATTTGATTTCTCATAAATATCGCCGATATTCAGTTTTGAGTACAATATAAGGGCTGCAAAACCATTCTTTTTCGACATTGATTCTGCATTTAATGCGTAAGAAAGTGCCTTTTTGTATTCCCCTTCACTACTATAAACTAACGCTATACTTAAATAGGTATTAGCAATACTCTCTGTCATATTTCTTTTTTCATGTATTTTCAATTCCTCTATAAAATATTCGATAGCCCGAGGGTAGTTATGAAGCGAATGAAATGCATTTGCTATACCATTTAAAGCCCAGGCCTCTCCTTTTAAAAATTTACTTTTCTTTGCAATTATATATGCCTTTTGAGCAAGTATTAAAGCAGAATCGGGTTTGTTTTTATGGTAGTAATAGCTTAAATCGTACATAGCACTTACCTTATCACTATCGGTTTTTTGAGCCGCTAAGTTTTTATACAAGCTATCTAAATAATACTTTTGAGCGAAACCTGTAATACAGAAAAAAAAGAGAAATAATAAAAGCGCTATTGATTTCATTTTTAGGGATTTTTACACTAAATTTAATACATTAAAATATTTTATTGCTATAAAAATTTAGATATTTTCCGCTGTTAGTTTTTTATGTTCAAGCTCTTTTGTGAAAACAGACAATAAATCAAAACCCCTGGTAAATTAACTTTTCGCGAAAATGAAAACTTCCCTGATTTTTTCGGCTTTAATTTTTTCGGCGTTGATAAGCTTTGCTCAGAATAAATATGCCGTAATTGTTGGCATAAACGAATATTATGAAACACCCGGCGTAAAAAGTCCGAATTATAGTTTAAAGGGCTGTATGAATGATGCAATAAGTATGAAATCCCTTCTTATAAACCGCTTTAGTTTCCCAAAGGAAAATGTAAAAACACTGGTAAATGCTCAAGCTACTCAAAAAACTTTTATTGCAGCAATGACAGAGATGTTGAATAAAAGCAAAGCAGGTGATGTTGTAGTTTTCTATTTCTGCGGTCATGGTGTTTACACCATTAACCCCGCAAACGAGGATGATTCAGTTAAAGCAGGTTATAACCAGGCGATCTGTATGAGCGACTTATATTCGCCAAATTATGAATGTTTGGTTATGGATAATACCTTAAAAAAGCTTTTCAATATGTTTGTAGGCAAACAAGTAACCCTAACAAGTATATTCGATTGCTGTTATAGTTCTAATCTTTCTATGGTAAAAGATGGCCTTTCGTTTCATAATCCTTATCAAAAAGTTGATGTAGAAAGCAATAAAATTGCACCCAAAACTATCATCGATTTAAGAGCCTTTAAGCTTAATCAAACCCTTACCATTACCGATAAGTCGATTGTAAGCCGACCATCAGAAACACCAAATTCGCGTTTTGCTAACTTAGCTGCCTGCTCGTGGCAAGAAAAAGCGGTAGAAGTTTGGGATGAATCTGGTCGCCCTCATGGTGCATTTACGAAAACTTTGATAGATGTTTTCGAAAAAAGTAAAGTTGACCTACCACTTTCTGAAATTATTGCAAGAATTAATAATGAAATTGATGTTGTACAAAATCTGCAACAAAGTCCGGGTTTTCGTTACGATACAATCAGCCGGAATAAGTTGAATTTAGTTGGGTTGCCTTTGCAAAAAAATATTCCTGCATTACAAACACAAATTTTAAACAGCCGCCCGGGTTTGGTTATAATAAACAAGGGTACAAACGACGAAATAATGGTTGGTAATGTTTTTTCTTCATTGGACAAAAAAACCAATTTTACTATTTCGAAAGTTTATCCTGATAGTGCGCTTGGTGCAACAAATGCAACAAGTATAATTAAAAAGGATGCAACTTTTAAACTAACAGATGGATACAGGATTTCAAAACCCTTAATAAAAATTCATATACCGAGTTCTAAATTATCATCTGTAGTATATATGGAAATGTTTAATAAACAGATACTTCCCTACACTAAGGACAAATCATATAACGATTATTTTAATTTCAACTATGGTACAGCATCAACATTTTTATTTACCAATCAAAAAAACTCTGGCTTAGAAATTTCGAAAATCACTAAAGAAAAAGGGTTCTTCGTTCTTATGGCTTTGCCATCAGATATAGCGAATTCTGTAAAAGCTATGCTTCAGAAAGAGCAAAGTATACAATTGGTCAGCTCGCCCGCTGAAGCAAATTTTGTTCTATATGTAAATTACGCAGCCATATCAAACGACAATAAAACTCCAAAATTTGTTTTCAGTTTTCGGGAACCTTTGCCAAGCGACATTAACATTAAAAAGCAAGCTAGAATAATTTTCTGGGCAGATAATATAAGCTTTCCCAGCCTTAATTTAAACAATGCACAAATGGCAAATTTAAAAAAAGGTATAAGACAAATATCCTATTCTGCCATTCGCAGCACTGGCACACATTGGATTAATACTTATCCCCGCAAATGATTACGAGGTCTTTTGAACAAGCCAGTCTTCGTAACTAATTACGCCAAGTTCAGGCTTTGCTGTTCCATCTAAAATTGCTATAAACTCTAAGTCGTGCCCATCTGGGTCTTTAAAATAAATGGCTAGAGCTGGCATCCAAGCAAAAACCATTGGTTTTTCAGTTCCATCTTTCAAAAAATTATACGGTTTTAAGTTTCTAGCTTTCAAAAACTCAATAGATTTATTTAAAATATCATCAATATCGCACCTAAAAGCAAAATGCCTGATGTCTATTTCTTCTTTGGGCTTTTCCCACAAACCAAGCATCGCTCCTTTGGGTTCGCCGATCCAAAAAAATGCAATTCTTCTATCGTCGTTGTAACCACATTCAGTTAAACCCAATACGTTTTTATAAAAATCGACAGATCTTTCTAAATCTTCTACAAAAATGTGTGTCTCAAATAATCCTTTTATCATTTTGTAAAACTACAGTTAAACAGAAGCGAAAGAAAATCACTAATTTCAATCTTAACATCACTTAAATTGATACGCTCAACTATTTTCCAACAAATTTGTTTAACTAGCATTAGCCTAATCGATCACTAAACAATGGCTATTATGATCAGATATGAGAAAGAAAGCAATTTTAATTGGAGCAACGGGTTTAATTGGTCAAAATCTTTTACAAAAGTTATTAGCTAGCGCTAACTACGATGAAGTATTAGTTATTGCCCGCAAAAATTTAGAGAACAATCATCCTAAGTTGAAACAATTGATTATCGATTTTGACAATCTCCATAAATACGAAACCGAAATTTTGGGCGATGATGTTTTTTGCTGTATGGGTACAACTGCAAAAAAAACACCAAATAAAACCTTGTACAAAAAGATCGACTATCAATATCCACTAGATGTGGCGAAAATAGCGTTCAAGAATGGCGCTAAAAGTTACCATTTGGTTTCTGCCATGGGCGCAGATGTAAATTCGAGTATTTTTTATAACCGCACCAAAGGAGAAATTGAAAGAGACTTGCAAAAAATTAGTTTTGATAGCCTGCACATTTATCGGCCTGGTTTATTAGATGGAGATAGAAAAGAAAGCAGGTTCTTAGAAAAACTAGCAATTAACGTAATGAGAGTTATTAACCCAATTTTAATTGGTGGTTTGAAAAATTACAGAAGTATAAAAATAGAAAAAGTTGCATCTGCTATGCTAAACCAAGCAAATGAAAATAAAAAAGGTTTGCACATTTACCCCACGCAAGAGATTGAAAAATTAGGAGATTAATTTAAAATTTTAATCCACACTGGTTACAAAAGTTAGCGTTATCTGGGTTGTCGTTTTTACAATCCTCACAAACTTTATCTTCTGATTTATTTTTTGCCAATTCAACTGTAATAATACCTGTTGGGACTGCTATAATAGCATAACCCAATATCATGGCAATAGATGAGAGAAATTTACCTAATACTGTTTGGGGTACAATATCGCCAAAACCTACTGTGGTAACGGTAACAATTGCCCAATAAATACTTTGAGGTATACTTGTAAATCCATTTTCACCACCTTCTATAACGTACATAAGTGTTCCAAGCAAAACCATTATAGATATTACTGCCATAAGAAAAACACCAATTTTGTGGCCGCTTCCTCTTAATGCAAGTAATAATTTTTGAGCCTCCCGATTAAATTTTATAAGTCTTAAAATCCTAAAAACGCGTAACAACCTAAAAATACGGATGGCCAATAAATAATGAAAACCAAAATTTATTAACTCCATATATGTTGGCAATATAGATAGCAAATCAATAAAACCCCAAAAACTAAAAATATATCTGAGTGGTGTTTTAGTACTCCAAATTCTTAAAATATACTCTATCGAAAATAGAATTGTTACTGCCCATTCTATATAATAAAATGTAGTAAAGAAACGAAGATGTAATGATGGGATACTTTCGAAAATAACAAGGATTACACTTATTAAAATTACCCAAAGCAATATAATATCAAAAAGTCTTCCGCCTTTTGTATCGTGACCAAAAATTATATTATTAATTTTTTCCCTCATAAAGGAAATATAAGAAAATACTAAGCAAGATTAATAATATAAATTCTCAACACTAAGAAACCTCAAACGCCCAATTTAAAAAGGCAGGCATCACGTTTTCCCAGGTTGGAACATCGTGTTTACCTCCAACTTTTTCGAAATAGAAAACATTTTCTGGTCGCTTGTAACCTTTCTTTAGCAATGATTTTACGATATCTATGGTGTCATCAATCGAATCGATAATCATATTTTTATTACGATCGGCTTTTTCATCTTCAGTTCCCGTCATTAACCAAAATTTCATATCCGGCTTTGTAGAAGTAGAATCAATTAATGCATGCATAATTCTATCTGCATCGGTATAACCATCAGTCAAATCTTTTTTACGCCACCAAAATGCGCCAGAAAAAACACCAATTGCATCAAAAACCGATGGATTATTCCAGGCAATATCAAAAGCTGATAAGCCGCCTAAAGAAAAGCCCGCGAAGGCAACTTTGCCGGTAATTGGCATTGCAATTTTCTTTTTAACAAATGGTAAAAGTTCTTTAATGATGAAATCGTTGTATAAATTTGCTTTTGCTCCGCGGCCCTTGAAATCAGGAACGCCGCCAACCCCATACTCCATTAATCTTTCTGCAGATGCCTTTATAGCCACAACAATTAATCTATTATTTCTCTTGTTGTGATGCGCATCTTCTAAAATTTGGGTGAAATTCATTTTGGCCACATCCTGACCATCGTTTAATAAAAGAAGTTCTATTTTTTCGTTGCCTAAAATACCTTCAGGTACATACATATCTATTTCTACCTCGTGCTTTAAATAAGCAGAAGGAATTTTAAAATTGATGGTGTTAACTTTTACTGATAAAATTGTAGTGTACATATCTTCAAATCCCCTATCACTTGGCAAATCGCCAGAATATCGGTCAAAGTTACAAATCTCTATAAACTATTAATTATCATGGGTTAATTTTTACATTTTGATAATCATTTCAAGGATATGTATTCTTTTTACAGATTTTAATTTATATCTTAAAACATTCAATTTTATATATGGTTAAAGAAGAACATAAAAAGTGGTACAGCCCGAATTTAAGTGCTGAAATCGACATGCTCATCTTTGGTCACGGCGGTATCCCTATTCTGCTGTTCCCAACGAGTATGGGGCGATATTTCGAAAACAAAGACTTCAAATTGATTGATTCTGTAGAGGGTTTTATCAATGAAGGAAAAGTTAAGGTTTATTGTCCTGATGGTATTGATAAATTAAGCTGGTACAACAAAAGCATACATCCCGCAGATAGAGTTAAAAATCATATTTGGTACGATAAGTATCTTCTGGAGGAAGTAGCACCTTTAGCCAGGCATGAAACCGGACATAGTAAGATTATAACTGCTGGTTGTAGTTTTGGAGGTTATCACGCTGCCAATTTTGCTTTCCGCCACCCTTGGTTGGTAAGTCATATGTTCAGTATGAGCGGAGCCTTCGATATTACTGGCCAATTGGATGGTTTTTATAATGATGATGTTTATTTCAACAATCCGGTTGATAATTTAATGAATAACAGCAACCCGGAATTGCACTATATGAAAATTGTTTTGGGTACTACAGATAGAGATATGTGCAGGCCAGACAATGAAAATTTATCGAAAATTTTAACACAAAAAGGAATTAATCATTGGCTGGATATTAGGCAAAATGCAGACCACGACTGGCCGGTTTGGAGAGAAATGTTTCCAGATTATATTGCACAAATTTAAAAAAACAAGAATTACATCAATAACTGCTTTGGTTTTCAAACAATTAATCCGTTAAGCAGTTAAATAATTAAACTAAAATAGTACCAATGAAGAAAATAGGGATTTTATTTGGACAGGAACGCTCTTTTCCTGAAGCCGTAATTGAGAGAATCAATCAAAAAGCAGAAAAAGGCATTACTGCCGAAGCTGTTAAAATCGAAAAAATATTTCAAAACAAACCGTTGGGTTATTCGGTAATTATCGACCGCATTTCACAAGATGTGCCTTTCTATCGTGCATCGTTAAAAAATGCAGCCATTACCGGAACTGCAGTTATCAATAATCCATTTTGGTGGAGTGCTGATGAGAAATTCTTTAATAATGCTTTAGCAGAACAAATTGGCGTTCCAGTACCTAAAACTGCATTAATTCCATCAAGACAACATCCAACAGGAACCACAGGTGAGTCTTTTTCCAACCTGGCTATGCCACTAGACTGGGATGCAATTTTTGAATACACAGGCTTTCCGGCTTACATGAAACCATATGATGGCGGTGGATGGAGAGATGTTTACAAACTTCACGATAAAGAAGATTTTTTTGATAAACACAGCGGAACTGAGCAATTAGTAATGCTGTTACAAGAAGAAATTATTTTTGATGAATATTTCAGATGTTATTGCATTGGCGGCAAACATGTTCGCATTATGCAATACGACCCACGTAATCCACATCATTTACGTTATGCGGTCGATACCAAACCATCGAGCGAAAAATTATTAAAAACAGTTGAAGAATACACTTTAAAATTATGTAAGTATTTAGGTTATGACTTCAATACAGTAGAATTTGCAGTTCGCGATGGTGTGCCTATCGCAATCGATTTCTGTAACCCTGCTCCAGATGCAGACATTAAAAGTGTCGGGCAAGAAAACTTCGACTGGGTTGTAGAAACCACGGCAAATTATGCAATCGAAAGAGCGAAAGCACAAAAAGATGGTCAAGATAATTTAACTTGGGGAGAATACATTAAATCTTCGGTAGCAGGAAAGCCATTATTTGCAAAAGCGGTTGCACCGAAAGCTACAAAACCTGCCGCAGAAAAAGCAGTACCAGCAAAACCAAAGAAAACCGCAGCAAAAAAATAGGGGATTTTGATTAATGAGCATTAGGATGAATGAATTCACACTTGGTATAGAGGAAGAGTACATGGTAGTTGATCCCGTTACCAGGGAACTTACCTCGCACGACCAGAAAATTGTTGAGGCGGCACAAAAAATACACAAAGACCAGGTAAAAGCAGAAATGCACCAGGCTGTTGTAGAGGTTGGAACTGGCATTTGCAGAACAACTGAAGAAGCCCGAAAGGAAATCTCTCAGCTTCGATATACCGTATCGCAACTTGCTGGCGAGCAAGGTTTACGTATTGGCGCCGCAGGCACGCACCCATTTTCACATTGGGAAAAACAATTGATCACAGAACATCCACGCTATAATGAAATTGTAAACGAATTGCAGGAAGCTGCACGTTCAAATTTAATTTTTGGCTTGCACATCCACGTTGGCTTTCAGTCTCGCGAACTGGCCATTCACATTGCAAATCAGGTAAGGTATTTTTTACCTCACGTATTTGCTTTATCAACCAATTCTCCTTTCTGGGAAGCGAGAAACACAGGCTATAAATCTTTCAGAACTAAGATTTTTGATAAATTTCCACGCACAGGAATTCCAGATATTTTTAACAGCATTGAAGATTACGATAACTACGTAAAATTGCTTATCAAAACTAACTGCATGGATAATGCAAAGAAAATCTGGTGGGATATAAGAGTACATCCATTCTTCGATACTGTCGAATTTAGAATTTGCGATTGCCCGATGTTAATTGATGAAACAATGGCATTTACAGCTTTATTTCAGGCTTTATGTGCTAAATTATATAAACTTCGTTTGCAAAATATGGAGTTTATCAGTTACTCAAGAGCATTAATTAACGAGAATAAATGGCGTGCAGCCAGATATGGAATTGATGGAAATTTAATCGATTTCGGTAAAGAAATGGAAGTAAATTGCCGTAACCTGGTTTTGGAATTATTAGACTTTGTTGATGATGTTGTAGATGATTTAGGTTGCAGAAACGACTTAAATTACGTCCATAAAATACTTGAGCATGGTACGGGTGCCGACAGGCAGTTGGCAGTTTACGAACAAACTGGTAACTTTGAGGCGGTAGTCGATTACATTACTACTCAAACACTTATAGGCGCTAAGTAATTTACAATGGATAAAAAAGACTTAAAGGTCGCTGTTATTGACATGAATAACGGCGCACCTAATCAGGGTATGCGGGGAATTAAGGAAATTTTATCCCGTTTTAAAGTTGACAACGATATTAACCTTTCTTTCGATATTTTTGATTTAAGACAAGCTGGTGAAATACCAGATATTAGTTACGATGCATATATTTCGAGTGGAGGTCCAGGGAGTCCGATTGAAAGCAAAGGTGAAAAATGGGAGAATGATTTCTTCAATCTTTTAGATCAGATCGAATCTTTCAATACAACGAATGACGACCAAAAGAAATATGCTTTTTTAATCTGTCATTCTTTTCAACTGGCATGCCGCAAATATGAATTGGGAAACGTTACCGAAAGACGCTCAAATGCCTTTGGTATTTTTCCAATAACATTAACAGACGATGGTGAAAATGACGAAATTTTTGATGGCATAACTAATCCTTTTTTCTCTGTTGATAGTAGAGATTGGCAGGTTATAGAGCCAGATTTTGCTGCTTTTGATAAAAAAGGAGCAAAACTTTTGGCTATTGAGAAAGAAAGAAAACATATCGATTTAGAACGCTGCATGATGTCCATCCGTTTTTCTGATGAGATTATTGGCACACAGTTTCATCCGGAAGCAGATCCTATCGGTATGAAAATGTATTTGCTTCAAGAGGAGAAAAAGAAAGCCATTTCTGATTTACACGGAGAACAAAAGTATTTAGATATGCTAAATAGTTTAGATGACCCGGCAAGAATCGTACTTACTCAAAGCGTTATTCTGCCTAATTTCTTAAAAAAGGCAATCGGGAATTTAGAAGAGGCTTAAGCTTAAATTATTATTCAGTCGGCCGTTAATCATTGCCAAATTATGATACCTGCACAACGAGAAAAGTTCAATCAACAATTTACTATAGAGAAGTATAAAAGCTTTTTAGAAAAACTTCAGGAAGGTTACCCGGAAATACCTTTTCGCGTGGCTGAAACACCCGTTTTTATTCCTAAAGCTTTAAAAGATAAATTAATTGCTGCAGGGGAAGAAATTATAAGTCTGATTAAACAATCGAATTTTAAAGAGCTAACAAAAAATTCTATTCCCAAAGACTGGAATGTTCCGAATGAAAATGCGCAACCACATTTTTTAACCTTCGATTTCGGGATATGCAAAAACGAACAAGGTGAATTATCGCCCATGTTAATTGAAATGCAGGGATTTCCTTCACTCTATGGCTTTCAATGTCATTTAGCAAATACTTTCAGACAGGTTTTTGAGATTGATAATTCACTTAATCACTTCTTAAATGGTTTTAATGAAGAAGAATACATTCAACTTTTCAAAGAAGTAATTATTGGGAAACATCAACCACACGAAGTTGCCTTAATGGATGTTGATGCACTGAACCAAAAAACAGCAATCGATTTTTTTGTAACCAAAAAGATGTTGGGCATCAAAATTTTAGCCCTGGAGGATATTAAAAAAGTTGGCAATCAATTATTTTATGAAGAAAACGGAAAGCAAATTCAACTAAAAAGAATTTATAACCGATTAATATTCGACGAAGTTGCAGAAAACATAGAAATTTTTAAAAATAGCTTCGACCCCAGAGAGGAACTGGATATAGAATGGGTTACGCATCCAAACTGGTTTTACAGAATCAGTAAATATACCATGCCGTTTTTAAACAGTGAATTTGTTCCAGAAACTCGTTTCCTTAATCAGGTAGAAAGCATACCAACAGACTTAGAAAATTATGTATTAAAACCCTTGTTTTCCTTTGCCGGAATGGGCGTAATTATAGATGTTACAGAGGCTGACATCACCAACATTCTCGATCCGGAAAACTGGATTTTACAAAGAAAAGTTACTTATGAGCCTGTTGTTAAAGCACCTGATGGTGGTGTAAAAGTAGAAATTAGAATGATGTATTTATGGCCTGATGGAGGGGAGCCGAAACTTTGCATCAATTTAGCAAGATTAAGTAGAGGTAAAATGATTGGCGTACGCTACAACGCAGATTTTGATTGGGTTGGTGGAACTGTGGGCTTTATGGATGAATAATATCTATTCTATTAACCACAAAGAGAATAAATAAAAAAGCACGGAGATACTTAGAGAATAATTTTCAGTGTATTGCCTCATATGCATTAGAAAATATTATATTCTACTCGGTTTTACTGTGGTAAAAAATCTGGCAATTCAACAATTTACATTATGCTGAATTCAAAACCGCAAAATCAGCTTATATTTGCTTTATGAATACTCAAACGATTTTAGTCTTTTTACTTTTTGCGGTTGCATTGGTATATGTTGGTCGGTTGGTTTTAAAATCTTTTCAGGTTAAGAAAGATGGTTGTGGAGGGAATTGTAAATGCGGTGTAGATTTTTCTGATATTAAACCTGCTAAAAAATAATCTCTCCATTATGATTAATCAGTTTAAAAACTATCTCAAAGAAAAAATAGAAATAACTGATGAACAATTTGACAGTATTTTCTCTGTATTAAAAGTTAAAAAATTTGATAAGAACGAGATTATACAATATACAGGAGATCTTACTAAACATGGTTTTTTTGTTTGCAAAGGGTTATTGCGTGCTTACTCCATCGATTCAAAGGGGAAAGAACACATTCTTCAATTTGCACCAGAAAACTGGCTAATTTCCGACAGAAACAATATGAATAATGAACCATCAATATTTTTTATTGATGCGATTGAAGCTACAGATGTTGTTGTATTACCAAACGATTTTATGGAACAAGCAGCGATAAAAATTCCTTGCTTACAGCCAATGCAAACGCGTTTATTAAACAATTCTATCAGATTTATGCAAAAAAGGATTAATATGCTTTTAAGTGCAACAGCTGAAGAACGTTATCTCGATTTTATAAAACTCTATCCCAATCTTACTTTACGCGTTCCACAATGGATGATTGCTTCTTACTTAGGCATTACACCAGAATCGCTAAGTAGAGTAAGAAAGGAATTAGCAAATAAACACTTCAGGCCTTAATAATTTTGAATAAGTGAATTTTGAATGATACTATGTTTTTAAAAACGTTAACGTTCCCTAATTCAATCACTTAAAAAATTAACCCTAATTTATTACCATACATCAATTCTCATCCAAACTTCTTGCTGTACTTTTGTTATGTAAATATTAAACATATCAAAAACAAAACATATGGCAACTACTAAATGGACATTAGATCCAACCCACAGCGAATTACAATTTAAAGTAAAACACTTAATGATTACTACTGTAACTGGTAGTTTAAAATCATTCTCTGCAGAATTAACTTCTGAGGGCGATGAGTTTGAAAATTCAGAAATTTCTTTTAAAGGTGATATCGATTCATTAGATACAGGAAATACAGATCGCGATAATCACTTAAAAAGCGGTGATTTCTTCGACGCTGAAAAATTTGCGCACATAGAATTTAAATCTTCTTCAGTAGAAAAAGATGGCAGCGATTATACTGTAAAAGGAGATTTAACTATTAAAGGCGAAACTAAACCAGTAAAATTAACTGCAGAATTTGGTGGTATTGCGACTGATCCTTGGGGAAATACAAAAGCTGGTTTCACTTTAAGCGGAAAAATTAATCGTTCTGATTTTGGTTTAACCTGGAATGCAGCATTAGAAACTGGTGGTGTGATGGTAAGCGAAGAAGTACGTTTATTGGGAGAACTACAGTTTGTAAAACAAGCTTAATCCCAATAACATTAAACAGCCTGCTTTTAGCAGGCTGTAAAAAAATTTTCCATGGAGGTAATAATGGAAACGAAAACAAAAGAAGTAGCAAATATATTAAAAGCACCTGCTCCGAACATGGTGGGAGATGGCTTTAGAGTCCATAATTTTTTTCCCAGTGGCTATGAAATAGATATGAATCCATTTTTCCTGATGGATTATGGTTCAAAAATCGAATTTTCTGCCAGGAAAGAACCACGAGGTGTTGGTGTTCACCCACATCGTGGATTTGAAACCGTAACCATTGCTTATCATGGGGCTGTTGCACATCATGACAGTTCAGGAAATAGCGGCATCATCTATCCCGGCGATATACAATGGATGACCGCTGCAAGTGGCATACTACACAAAGAATACCACGAACAGGCTTATAGCTTAGCTGGTGGCCCATTTCAAATGGTACAACTTTGGGTTAATTTACCAGCTAAAGATAAAATGAGTAAGCCAAAATATCAAGCTATTAAACAAGCTGATCTGGCGACCTTTACATTACAAGATGAGGGCGGTAAAATAGAAATTATTGCAGGTAATTATCAAGGAATTAAAGGCAATGCCAACACGTTTACCCCAATCGAATTATATAATGCAAGATTAAATAAAGGCGGAAAAGCCAATTTCAATTTCGCCGCCAATTTTAACACCGGGTTTATGGTTATTGAAGGCTCGATTAAAGTAAATGGTGAGGATACTGCAGAAGTTAACAATTTTATCCATTTTAAAAATGATGGAGAAGAAATCAGCATCGAAGCGTTGGAAAACAGTATCGTTCTTATATTAAGTGGCGAACCAATTGATGAACCCATCTTTCAATATGGGCCATTTTTAATGAACACCGAATCAGAAATAGAAATCGCCATATCAGATTATAACCACGGTAAGTTTGGCTATTTAGAAGAATAAAACAGGTTTACAATTTATATTTTGAGCCAGCATTTTTTATAAAGATTTGCTGGCTTTTTTGTATTTTGTAGTTTATTAAACGCAATCCGATTTCATCTATAAACGATACACGCACCGACTTTCATAAAATCTTCATACTCCTTACTCATATTTGTTATATAAATCAGAGCAGAAAAAATGTCCGGAAAACAAATATTTCAAACTGAGAATAAACGACGTTGGAATACCTTTACATGGGTAAGTCGCTCTTTCTTCTTAGTTTTTATAGGTGCCATAATTTGCGTTGCCTTTACGCTATCGTCTGTACAATACCCTAGTTTGCCATTTATTAATACAAACGGGCCTTTAACAGAAAAACAATTAGAAAAATTAAAAAAATCTCAGCAGTATAAAGATTTTACTATTGAAAAATCGAAGCTCCAAAAGATTAAAAAAGACAGGGAACTTAGAATTCAAACACGCCATGGTGATAAGAAACGCATAAACATGGCATTCTATGTAAGTTGGGCAGGAACAGTTGGTAAATCTTTGCCCGATTTAAAAAGAAATATTGGCCATTTAGACATGGTTGCTACCGAATCATTCTTTTTAAATGGAGATTCGATTGTAGATAAAGCGGATACTGCTGCTTTAAGAGTTATTCACGAAGGAAAAAAATCTGCAATTGCAGTCGTTTCCAATTTCAATACAGATCATTGGGATGGCGAAGCGGTTAAGCGGCTTCTCAATGATATGCCCGCACAGCAAAAATTAATCTATAATTTAATAAAAATCACAAAAAAATACGGATACAAAGGTATAAATATCGATTTTGAAGAGTTAAACTTAGAAAATAGAGATGCATTTAATGCTTTTATGAAAAACCTTTATGGCCAGTTTCATGCAGAGAAATTAATTGTATCGCAAGATATCTCTCCAGAAAATGATGATTATAGCCCAGAAATTCTGCAGCATTATAACGATTACATTGTTTTAATGGCATATGATCAACATACAGAAGGCAGTAACGCGGGCGATATTTCGCATCAAGAATGGGTTGAAGAAAAATTGGATGACATTTGTGCAAAAATGGATGCGAGCAAAGTTATTCTTGCCTTAGCTTGCTATGGTTATGATTGGCCAGATAAAAGTGTAGGTACACCTGTTACCTATGAAATGGCAATAACAACTGCCATGAATTATAAAAGTAAAGTTAATTACGACCCAGCTTCTGGAAACTTAAATTTTAGCTATAAAGATGGCAGTGGCATAAACCACAAAGTTTACTTTACCGATGCGGCTACTAATTTTAATTTAATTCGTAAAGCTGATGATTGGGATATTGGTGGTATTGCATTGTGGCGTTTGGGTTCAGAAGATAAACGTTTATGGCAATTTATCTCCAACGATTTAAGTTTAGATTCTCTAAAGAAAAAACCTGTCGATTTACGCAAAATATCTACACTAACCATGAGTGGTATTGCTTACATAGGTGATGGTGAAGTTCTTGATTTAATTTCTACACCAAATCCAGGTACTGTTAAAATTACTTTAGATAAAGATGATTTCACAATTTTAAATCAAGAGTATACTCGTTTACCTACATCTTATGTAATTAAGAGATTCGGAGAAGCAGATAAAAAAATAGCTTTAACTTTTGATGATGGTCCAGATCCCATTTATACACCCCAGGTTTTAAGCATTCTTAAAAAGGAAAATGTACCAGGATGTTTCTTTGTTGTAGGCATTATGGCCGAGAAAAACATGGAATTATTAAGACAGGAATATGATGAAGGATATGAAATTGGCAACCACACTTTTTTTCACCCAGACATGTCTACAGTTGGACCTCGTCGCGTTAAATTTGAATTAAACTCTACCCGAAGATTAATAGAAGCAGTAACGGGACACAGCACGATATTATTCCGTGCGCCATTTAATGCAGATGCTGAACCAGAAAACACTTCAGAAATTTTACCAGTAGCACAAAGCCGTAAAGAGAATTATATAAATATTGGCGAATCAATTGATCCGGAAGACTGGGAGCCAGGCAAAACAGCCGATCAGATTTTCGAGGCCGTTGTAAAACAACAGGATAATGGAAATATTCTCTTACTGCACGATGCTGGTGGTAATCGAGAAGCTACAGTTGAAGCCTTACCTAGGATTATCAAATATTTTAAACAAAAAGGCTACACATTTACAACTGTTGGTGATTTAATAGGCAAAAAAAGATCAGAATTAATGCCAGCAGTGAAATCTAGTGCGAATAGCGGTTTTCTAGGTTCGGGAGATTATTTTTTCATTAACTTTTTCTATTACGGAAACATGATTTTGAATATAATTTTTAGTGTTGCAATCGTATTAGCAATCTTAAGAACAATTTTTATCGCCTATTTAGCCATCAGGCAGCGAAAAAGAGCGAAAAAAAATGCTTACAAGCTAGTCGAAAATCCATCAGAAAAAGTTAGTATAATAATTCCTGCCTATAATGAGGAAATAACTGCTGTACACACTATAAATAGCCTGTTAAAAACCACCTACCCTAATTTCGAATTGATTTTCGTGGATGATGGTTCGAAAGACAAAACCTTTGAGATTATTAACGAGGCGTTCTCAAATCATTCTCAGGTTAAGGTTTTCAGAAAAGAAAATGGAGGTAAGGCATCGGCTTTAAACTATGGAATAACCAAAGCAAGTGCCGATTTTATAATTTGCATTGATGCTGATACGCAGTTGAAAACAGATGCTGTTACCGAACTAATGCGTTATTTCTACAACCCAAATATTGCTGCCGTAGCCGGAACAGTTAAAGTTGGTAACACAAACAACATTATTACCAAATGGCAGTCGATAGAGTATATTACGGCTCAAAACATGGATAGACGAGCGTTCGATTTGCTAAATACCATTACAGTTGTGCCAGGTGCAATTGGTGCATTTAGAAAAAGTGTTGTTTTAGAAGTTGGTGCTTTCACCATAGATACGCTTGCCGAAGATTGTGATTTAACCATGCGTATTTTAAAGGCTGGCTACAAAGTTAAAAACTGTGATTCTGCCATAGCATATACCGAAGCACCGGAAACAGTTAGCATGTTATTAAAACAGCGTTTTCGCTGGAGTTTTGGTGTCATGCAAAGTTTCTGGAAGAACCGTAAAACGTTGCTTAATAAAAAATATGGATACTTTGGTATGGTTGGAATGCCAAATATTTTAATTTATCAAATCATTCTTCCATTGTTTTCTCCACTAGCAGATTTGTTTATGCTAATATCTTTAATTAGCGGATTATTTTCTTTAAGCGCAATTAATAACTTAACGCTTACCGGGTTTTCAGGGATTTTGAGCCTTCATAATGGCTTCGGACAAGTGCTCTTCTATTACATCATATTTGTTGTTGTTGATATGATTTTTGCGGCAATTGCCTTCAAAATGGAAAATGAAAAATATAAAAACCTGCTATATATATTTCCACAAAGATTTTTTTGGAGGCAATTAATGTACCTAGTTTTATTCCGCTCATTCCGCAAGGCCATTAAAGGAGAGTTAGAAACTTGGGGAACATTAAAAAGGACTGGAAACGTTAAGGAAGCAACAAGCTAAATTTTGAACGTTAGAAATGCAAAAGCCAGGCTACCGTTTAATAGTCTGGCTTTTTGCTACAATCTTTTCAATCAAACGTATTCAACTTTAATCGGCAACGATTCTATAACTATTTTAATTCTTGCCTTTCAATTAAACAAACAGCATAAGCAACTACGCCTTCTTCTCTTCCAATAAAACCCATTGTTTCATTTGTTGTTGCCTTTATAGAAATATCTTCGGTAGAAATTCCAATTGCACTTGCAATGTGCTCTTGCATAGCGGGAATATGAGGATTAATTTTAGGCGCTTCAAGGCAAAGCATCGCATCTATATTACCAACTTGCCAATTTTTTTCTGCTAAAAGCTTAACGGTTTCTTTAAGTAAAACTAAACTGCTAATGCCTTTCCATCTATCATCTGTATTTTTAAAATGAAAACCTATATCGCGTAAGTTTGCTGCGCCTAATAATGCATCGCAAATCGCGTGTAATAAAACATCTGCATCAGAATGCCCAAATGCACCTTTGTGATGATCTAATGTTACACCGCCAACTACAAAGGGATGCTGATCTTTTAACTGATGGACATCAAATCCAAAACCTACCCTAATTTTCATAAAAAATGTTATTTGAAATTATAGGCACGAAATTGCCAAAATAATTTGAATTGATTTTATCTAAATGACTTTTTATCCCCGAAGTTAAATAAAAGACTGAATCGCAAGGTATTTGCTAAGGGGCTTGATTGCGCATTCGCTATTAGGTAGGCAAAATCGATATTAAAAACATTATACTTTAAGCCTGCACCCAAAGTAAAATATCTGCTATCGCCTTTCTGTGGACTTTGGTAATTATACCCTCCGCGAACAGCAAACTGTTGGTTGTACCAGTATTCAAATCCAGTTGAAATACCAACTTCTTTTAACTCTTCACTAAAACCACCTGGCGCATCACTAAACGAACCGAATATACCTGCCGGAACGGAACGATTTGGATCTTTACCACTTATTATATTGTTATTAGAATCGTAAATTGGCTGGGTTGGAACCAGTAGCTTATTTAAATCTAATGCAAAAGTAAAAGTACTAAAATCATCTATGATTATTGTTGAAGCACCGCCAAGCTTAAAGTTAGTTGGAAGAAAATAACCTTGTCCTCCATCTGAATAACTCATTTTTGTTCCAATATTCGAAATATTAGCTCCCGCTGATAAAATGGCATTTTTACCAAACATTGTAGTTGAGGTTTTGTATAAACCAGCAATATCAATACTAACAGCATTGCCACCTCTCACTTGTCCGCTTGAAGAAAATTGACCAGAAGCCAGATTAGAATAAATATATCTTAAAGAGCTTCCTAAAGAAAATTCTTTACCAAAAGAACGTGCAAAAGTTACATCGAATGCCAGTTCGTTTGGGTTCGATATTCCCAAATCCTGTTGATTAATATCAGTTAATTGAATTTGCCCAAGAGAAAAATACCTTAACGACGCTCCAATTGTGTTTCTATCGTCCAGTTTATAAAAACCACCCAAATAGGCAAGATTAATATCAGGAACAAGGCTTTTTAACCATGGGCTATACGAAACAGAAAAGCCATAAGGCTTATCTAAAAAAGCAAATTTAGCAGGGTTTATACTGGCAGAATTTACATCACCAGCAACAGCTACACCCGCATCGCCCATAGCTCCCGCTCTGGCATCAGGCGTAATTAATAAAAATGGAACCGCAGTTACAATATTGTTAGATTCGCTACCGTTAGTTTGTGTACCTCCTATTGTAACCTGGGCATTTGCTTTACCAAATACTAAGGCTACAGAGATTGCAGAAAAAGCAAGTTTACTGATGTACTTGAAATTCATCCTTAGGGGTGCGTAATTTAAGATTTTTGGTAAGTTAATACTTTTACAGAATATTTTTACAAAACGTAAAATCAATAATTATATTTTACAGTAAATTTACGCTTTTTGCAATTATTACTAACTAAAACTACGATTTTTCTTCTAAACCGTTATTGCCCAAATCAGACTGAAACTATGATTAATTCTTTTTCTTGAATAAGTTATTCAATTTATCAGCAATTGCATCTTTAACTTTTTCTGTTGCTTTAGCCTTAGCAGTATCAATTTTTTCCTGAGCTTTGGTTTGAAGCTCTGCTTTCTTTTCTGCAATTACATTATTAACAACGTCTTTCGCAGCTGCTTTAGTATCACCTGCACCATATTTTAAATTAATTGTTGGTTTTAAAAATGTACCACCTAATACAGCATTTACTTTTACTGTTTCACTCATAGAAACATTAGTACCTGCTTTACTATTTAACTTTGCAATCATAGCATTTGCAGCTTCATTCGCTTTAGCCCCAAGCATCGCCCTTGGCAAATTTAATGCAAGGTTATAGTCCATAGTTTGGTCTAATCCGTTTGAGCCCTGAACATTCATTACTATTCCGTCTTTTTTAATATCAAAAGGCGATACATTTAAACGTCCGTCTTTTATTTTAAACTTTGTGATTAAATTATTAAGCTCCAATTTTTTAAATTTATCAGAACTTAATGCTGAGGCTAACTTATTTAGGGGTTCAAAACCATCAAGTACAGCCTGAATGATATTTGTTAAGCCTTCAGCATTAATGCTTGAATAAACAGGCATCATATGTTCATCTAAATTTGAATCGAATTTTAGATTAGTTGAGAATGTTCCTTTAGTGTATTTGGCAACAGGGGCAAGCAGTTTAATCGTATTAAATGCTGCAAATGCTTTTTGAATATCCATTTTCTCAACTCCGAAATCCACATCAACTTTTGGTTTCTTTGGATCAACTGTTGCATAAGAACCGTTCATTTTCACTGTTCCATCAAGCATATTCATAGCCATCTCTTTAAAAGTAATGGTTTTATTTTTAACCAATAAAGTCCCACGAGCATTTGTAATATCGTAAGTATCGTATAAAACACGGCCTGCTTTGGCTCCAACATTGAAATCAATATTCCCAGGAACTTCGAAAATTGTTAATTTCGAATCTGTTTTTTTAGTTGGCTCTTCTGCTGTCGATTTTGGTCCTAATAATTCATTTACATCAATCAAGTTTGATGACATATTAAAATTACCCTGCAAAGCCTGATTTTTTTTAAAGAAATAGCTTAAGTAATTATTTACAGAACCATTAGCTGCAAAATCACTTTTACCTACTTTTGCGGTCAAATTGCTTAAGGTTATGTTTTTGGGACTGAAAACCATCTTAGCTGTTGGCACACTTACAGGCATAGGAACGTTTTTACCAGCGTAATTAAAGTTGGTTGCAACTACTTGCCCTGAGGCCTTAAATGCTTCATATTGTCCTTTATCTATCGATGATTTCTTGCCTGCCGCCCGAACATCTGCATCTAGAATTCCGCTTAAAGTCATATCTTTCATTGGGAATATAGCCGTTAGCTGTTTCAAATCAAGCTTTCCTTTCAACGCCATATCTACAAATGGATCTGTTGTTGGGTTTTTCAATAGCAATCGGCCATCAACAGGCACTTGGCCAAACTCTAAATGAAATGCAGGAACATTTACAACAGTGTGATCCATAATTCCATCAGGATTATTGATTTGTGATTTAACCTGAATATTGTTTATCGCAGAGGGCAAAGAAGGATACTTAATTTTACCATTTTCTATTGATAAATTTAAATTAAAAGCTGGTAATGATTTATCATTATATGTACCCTTCGCAATTCCATTCATTGCAAACTTACCAGTTGCCTCCATATCTTTAAAATTGGAGGCATAAATTGCAGGGATTAGTGATAAAAAGTTTTTAAGCTCAGATTGCTTTGCATCAAACTTAAAATCCATAACAATATCTTTATCATTAGGCATGGCTAGATAACCTACTGCAGATAAGATTAATTCATTAAGTTTAATTTTATTTTCTGCAAATGTGAATTTCATATTCTTCATATCAATGTCGATAGGAAGGTCTGCATCTAACTTAACTTGATTTAAATATGGTATACCCCCATACTTAACTGTTAGTTTTTCTATATCAGATTGAGTTTGAAGCGTAAATAAATCTTGTGTAAAATCACCCTTACCCGTGTGATTCAGGTTTTCCAAATTCATGAAAAAGCCCAGAGCAGCATCATCATAAACTATTTTACCTTTTTCAATTGAATATTTCTGCAAAGCAACCTTAAATGCTGTTTTAGCAGTATCGCCGGGAGTAGAAGCCGAATCTGATTTCATAATATCCCAATTGGCTTTACCGCTTTTTAATACTTTAGCCAAAATATTAGGCTCGCTTAAATTTACCGAGTTAATCTGATAAGTTTCTCCTTTAATAACACTAAATAAATTAACATTTAATTGCAATTGTTTAACATCTGCCAATGTATCTTTAGCAAAACTATCAATCCCAACTATGGTCAAATTGTTGATTTTTATTCCCAAATTGGGGAAAGAGCTAATTAAACTTAAATCTAGATCTTTAAAATCTACCTTAGCATTTACACTTTTATTTATAGATGATTTTATTTTAGCGTCAATTTCTTTTTTGAAAAACATTGGCAAAATTGCTGCTGCTGCAAACAGAACTACAAATAGGGCCAGAACTACAATAGAAGTTTTCTTAAGCATGGTATAATCTTTAAAGATGAAATTGTTTGGAATATTATAAATAGACAATAAACACTCCAAAATTATACTTAAAATTCATTCTAATATAGGCTTTTAAACTATTTTAACATCTACACAATACATTAAACAATAATACGTTTTGCTTAAAAAAACATATCCAAAACATTTATTAACACAAATCTTACTAAATCATATAAATTTCCGTAAATTTATCGGTTGAACAAGCCCTCATTCATGTTATAAAGCAACATATGAAAAAACTATTACTATATTCTTTTACTTGTATTGCCCTTTCTACTGCTCTGTCTTCTTGTGGAAGTAAAAAGGGTAATGCTTCAAGTAAAACGGGAATACCTTACGCCGATAAGAATAATAAAACTTATAGCAGTTTCTCTGTAGCTAGCAAATATAAACGTGCACCTGGCCCAGGGTTAATTCCCATCGAAGGTGGTGTATTAGTTGTTGGTGGTAGCGCAATTGAGGTTGCCGGTGTAGAACCTAATATTTACAATTATAAAAGACAGGTTACCGTTCCATCATTTTACATGGATGAAACGGAAGTTTCGAATACAGACTGGCTAGAATATTTACATTGGATTAGAACCAGTTATCCTGAAGACCGTGAATATTATTATAATGAATTACCAGACACTTTAGTTTGGCGTCGTGCATTATCTTACAATGAACCGTACGTTGATAACTACTTAAGACATCCGGCGTACAGAGATTACCCTGTTGTAGGTGTAAGCTGGGAACAAGCTTCTCGTTTTTGCGAATGGAGAACTTCTCAAGCTAATGAATATATCCTTCGTCAGAAAGGTATTTTAACAGATTACAAAACTTTAGCGCAAGGAAATAATCCTGCTAAAGGAAACACAACTACAGCGGCTACAAGCGCAAGACCAGATATGCCTTTCAATACTGATGCTTATTTAAACGGCCAGTACGATGACAAAGGAAAAAATGCCCCTAAAGATTACAATGCAAAAGCTGGCGCATCTATTGGCGCTGCAGGCGGAAAAGGTGGAAATGCAACTCCAACAAGAAATGCAACTTTAGAGGATGGTGTAATTATGCAGCCTTATCGTTTACCAACCGAAGCTGAGTGGGAATATGCTGCCTTGGGTTTGATTGGTAATACAGAATATGAAAATATTAACCAAAATAAAATTTACCCTTGGAATGGCTTGGGTGTAAGTTCTGCAAGTAAAAAAACAAGAGGTTTAGTACAGGCCAACTTTAAAAGAGCTCCTGGTGATTATATGGGTGTTGGTGGCTCATTAAATGATAAAGCAGATTTAACTGCTCCCGTACTTTCATACAATCCAAACGATTTCGGATTATATAATATGGCGGGCAATGTTAACGAGTGGGTAAATGATGTATATCGTACTGGAACATTTACAGATGCAGAAGCTTTCAATCCTTACCGTGGTAACCAATTTCAGGATAAACAATTAGCTGATGCAGCCAATGGAAAAATCGCTTTAGATAAATATGGTAAACCGATTAAAGGAAATGCATATTCTGGTAAAAAATTAACCTGGGCAGAAAAACAGGCGCTTGCTAAAAGGGCAGATTCCATTGCCAAGTCTCCAGACCCAGCGACATCTGTAACTTCTTATCAGGCCGATGAAAGAGGTTATCGCGACAGACAAAATAAGTTATTAAACGAAGAAGGTGTTTCTTTGGTTAACGATAAATCAAGAGTTTACAAGGGCGGTTCATGGAATGACATGGCATACTGGTTAAACCCTGCAACTCGTCGTTTCTTACAACAGGATGATGCTTCTGCCGAAGTTGGTTTCCGCTGTGCAATGACAATGTTAGGTGCTCCTGAAATAAGTACTGCCGGGAAAAGAAATTTTAAGCAGGCAAAACCAAAACCATTTAATCCTAAAAGATAACTAACAAAAAGAGGCCCAATGAAAATCGAGGGCACTGAAAAAGTGGACTTAAAATAGTCTGTTTTTGCAAAGCGGATGAATGAGTGCTGAACTCTTCATCCGCTTTCTTTTTTTTACGTTATTTGATATTT